>CAYJVI010000001.1:0-11517 GCA_964373595.1 uncultured Methanosarcinales archaeon
CATAGCCGATATGCAGATCATTGATGATAAGTACTTTTTCTGCTTCAAACCATAATGCCGTGTCCACAATCTTGATACCTTTGCTGATTTCCATGTAGCTCTTTTTATGAAGAAATCTTTATAAAGAGTTTGCTTACTAAAAGCCTTATGCCTCGGTAGCTTAGCGGTGGAGCAGATGGCTGTTAACCATCAGGTCGCCCGAAGTTTGGTCTTCTGGGCCAAACTGGCGAATTCGAATCGGGCCCGAGGCGCTTTTTATATTTTCTAATTTTTTTCATTTCCTGGGGCGCTCATTTCAATCCAACTGCATAAATCCTTTCTGCAATCCTTTCCATTAATTCCTTCTCTTCACACTTCTTAAACAATAATTCACCATATCCATGAACAATTACTTCTACACCTTCCACTTTAACTACCAACAAAATCGGCGTTTCCAAGGCCACTTCAAATTTCTTCTTAATACGGCTCAAATCCAGCTTCTGCTGCTTTTTCAATTTGGCCGAATACGCGGCTTTGGTTTTGCATTTTTCCAGAATGAAATCAACCATAATATATTATTTTGTTCTTTTTATATAAATTGTACATATATTTACATATATCCACATATTAATCACCAGAATCTCCAGACCGAATGATTTATATACCAAAATGTATTTCATAGAAGTATTATTTGAGGTGATAATCAAATGGTTCAAAAAAGAGCTCAGTCGTTACAAGGTCGAGGGAAGTTAGAACTTCATCGTTTAGCGCATTATGCATTCTTCGTGGGAATCACTTTAGCTCTTCTGGTAGGGATTTTCCACCGGGTTTTTGATTCAGCGCTTGGTCCGGAAGCATCCCGCGTCTATGTCACGACTTTTGTTCTTCTGGGAACATTAGTAGGCCTGTTCAACTTAACGGCAAAAGAAACCGTGCCCTTCTTGACCGCAGCAGTTGCCTTGATGCTGGCTGGCATCGTAAACTTAAACTTAGTGTATGGGGTGGGCGATATTTTGCGGCCAAGCTTGAGCAACATTGTAGTGTTTGTCGTTCCGGGAGCAATCATCGTCGGAATGAAGGCTATCTGGAGATTGGCGTCGGATTAAAATTAAATTTTAGATTAATTTTATTTTTTAAAAAGAACAGATTACACATTCTTCAATTCGTTCTGGATGGTTCTAACCTTCTCAATTTTCTGATCCAGATCAACAAGTTTATCTTTGGCTGTCGTTTTCTTTTTAGTAAGAGCGGCCTCTTTTTTCATAAGATCAGTGATCTTATTCCGCAGAGAAATTTCTTGATTTTGGGTCGCGCCGAGCTGAGTGGAACATTTGGCCATGTTTGATTCTAATTTCTTTCGCGCGCTGCGCAAGCTCCGCAATTCATCATTTAAATCCCGCAACACATCATCAAGAAGATCGCGTTCTTTTTGCAGCCATTTCTTGGGAACACTCTTTTTTGCTTTGGAAGGCTTTGGCGCGCGGACTTTTTTGACTGCTTTCCTGCGGTCTGTTTTTGGAGAAGTCTTCTTTATGCTTGTTTTCCTTTTCAGCCACGAAGTTGGCTCCCGTCTTTCTGAAGGATATACTGTTGCCTGAAGATCTGCCAATTGCTTATCTATGTCTTGCAAAGGTTGAGGCTGTACAGCAGTATCTTTGCTTTTCCCTTTAAATTTATCCAAAAAGCCCATCGCAGTTACCTTCTTTTGTAACTATAAATTAAACTTTAGTTGTTTATAAATCTTTTGTCGTCTGGGTTTCTATGTGATATCTGATTATTTTTTCGTTTTTTTATTTATTTACTTGATAACTGCGCCATTGGTGGCGGTGCGACGGTCAAAACGTTCCGTTTTGCCCTACTCGACAGCCCGGGGGGCGCATCCCCAGTCGAGCCGCACGCCACGATGGCGCTGGACGAATCGGGGGATGTCCCTTACGGGGCGATTCGTAGGATATGCGAACAGAGTGAGCATGTCCGTCCAGCCGCCAAAGTGGTGGCGTGCGGAAATGAATCGCGAAATAATTTCCAGATACTACAATGTCTAGGTTTCTATCTTTCCTGTTCAATTATCCGTTCAAGTCTCTCCTTAACTTTCTTATAAGCTTCTTCTTTGATATATCCTCTTTGATATCCTTCTTTCAGCACTGCCAGCTTCCGCCTAAATTCTGACATATCTCTTTTAATGATTGTTTTCGGCCTGATAATAGTTTTCTCCTTAATGACTGTGGTAGTTTTAGCTTTGCCAATCTTGCGATGAACGAAATAGAGCGCCACCAGAATGCCGATTACGACTACGAACATCGCCGGGATTGCCAAGACAAAGAACGGCCTTTTTGCTAACGGCGCAGCTAATCCCGCTAAAGCCGGAAAGCGCTGCTTCTTTTCCACAGTTATAAGTTCAGTTGCTGACGCAAATGAATTCAGATAGAGTACTTTCAGCGAATAGAGATACTGTCCCGGGGGAAGAGTATCTGCAAGAGGAATTGATTTTGAAAATGAAGCTCTGGCATCAACGGAAACGGTCTCTTCTACTTCGTAGAGAAGGTTATTGTTCATATCCCGCAGGGCGTGAATTAAGGTAACCTCGACTGGCGCAATGGCCTGGAGATTAAAAAGAGTAATGGCAATTTTCAATTCTTCTCCGGCCACCACCGTTTTCTGGACAAGATCAAGGCTGGCATCGAATAACACTTCCTGAGATTCAATTTCCAGGACGATAGTTGTTCCTTTAGTTACGGTTTGAGTACCGAAAGTTCCCCGAAGAGTTATAATCCCTGAATACACTTCCGGCTCAGCGCTGAGGAAGGGATTAAACACCAGCCAGATATCCTGGCTTTCACCAGGAGAAAGAGCAAAGAACGATGGGCTTAGAGAAAGCACCGCAGCGAGAGGATTGGAGACTTCTACCTCGAGTTGAACCTCATCATTGTTAGTAACGGTTATCTTTTTAGTTAATTTTTGGAATTGTTTTAAGGTTACTTTTATGGTCTCTTCGCTCAGTGAAAGAGCCAGTTTTTCTTTTTTCTTTGCTACGCCTCCTCCGCCTCCTGCAGCAGCGGCTGCAGCAGCAGCAGGGGCGGCTTCTTCTGCCGCCGCTGGCTGGGAGATGGTTAGTAAGAATGTTTTGGTGCTATTAGCTGAGATATTGCACATAGAAGCATCCTGCACCGTAATGAGGATAGTCTGGCTGCCCACGTCCGCAGTTTGTGGTGTGAAGTTGAAGTATCCGCTTTGGTTGATGTTAAACAAAGAAGTATTATCAAAATAAGATGTGCTGGTATTAGGCCCGTAAAAAGTAGTTTGAACTTGAAAAGTAAATGCCTTGTCCACCGTCGCAGCCTGATCGCCAATTGAGCTGATGCTAGGCGGCTTCGAAAGACATAAGCTTACCTCTCCTGTCGAGGTAGTAGTTGCTTTTCCGGTAATAGTAAAAACGGTAAAGAAGCTGATGGTATTTACAATCAGAAGCAGTATGACTATTACTAAAATCAACTCTTTTTTAGGTTCCATCTCTATATTTAAAGAATATAATTGCCTATAAATACTTATCTTTTTTGTGGCACAGTTCTTTTTCTGAGTGATTTCCGTGTCCTACTTCGTTTTGGCGGCCGCAGCCGTCTGTGTCAGTATTGTCAGATATTGCGATAGCAATACTGACATGACCAGACGGAGCATACCATGTTCCTGTACAAAGTACAAGGGTTATGGTATGCGGAGTAGGCTGCGGCCGCCAAAACTTCGTCGCGCCATGCCAAGATTAACTCACTAACGTTCGCCAATCTTGTCAATCTTGGCAGCGACGGACACGGAAATCACTAGTTTTTTGGACTGTGCCTTTTTTGTCGTACGTGTTAAGTCTGTTACCAAGGGTTAATCATTTCTAAGCGTTAATCATTTCTAAGCTGGCGCCAAAAATATCGCAGCTAAGTCAATGCCGGAAACCGGTACCGGCGGCAGCATAGGCGGTTCAGGCGGAAGAGAAGGATATGGTTCCGGAGCAGCTGCTTTGTGCCTGACAATGGTAATGGCTGGAGCAGCATCTATGATTGTCAAAAGAAATGTTTCGGTGCTGTTCTGATTGGCGCAGCCAGAATTGTCTTTGACAGTGATGAGCACGTGTTGGCTGACCTGGTTTTTGTTTGGAGTAAATGTAATATATCCTCTATTATCGATATCAAACAGAGAAGTATTATCATAATATTTCAATAAAGCATTATTTCTTCCGGTGTTGGCATTTACCTGCAGGGTAAATTCTTCATCGACTATAGCTTGCTGGTCGCCTATCGCAGTTATAGACGGAGGATTATTGCTGCATAATACTGTCATTTCTACAGTTTCTTCAGAAGACCTGATGGCCGCGCCAGAAAGTAAAGATGTGGCGGAACTCAGCGAATCGTATATCAGTGCTATAATTACAGAATTAAGCATGACTACAAATACCCCTAGTAAAATTACCGCCCTTATCAACTTTCTATTACCAGATCTGGCGGCACCACTCCTTTTTGCGCCCATGTCTCACAAAAAAATTTATGTGGTATAAATAAATATATATCTTCCAGACTTGTCCAGAATTACTCTTAGAAATTATACTGTTCCTACCTCAATCTCTCGTCGATCTCTTTCGCTACTTGCTTCAATTCTTCAAATATCGTTTCCGTATCCCGCTCTAAATCCAAAATTAATCTCTGCAGGTTATTCTCCCGCAATAAATATCCTTCTTTTTCATGGATAACTATCCCCGAGTCCATTAGCCTGGTAAGGTGGTGCACCACTGTTCCTCTGGTTAAATTAAGTTTTTCCGCAATTTCATCGGAAGAAAGGGGCGCATTGCTGTCTGATTTCTTAACTAATGTTATAAATATCCGAAAGCAGCTTTTATCTTTGTCGCGCAGGCCAAATAAACCTAACGAATTTCCCACCCATTGCAGATCATTATTTATGTTGTTGTCTGTAAGTCTGCGCACTTTGATTACGGTAACTTTTTGGATCATGACCCATGATTTTTTTGGTTCTTTTTAAACTTTTGTTCCGAAATATTTATATATCAAGTCAATTCCAAGCCTACCTGGTTGATTTGAAATCAACGGAGATATCCAAAATGAGCGCGTCCAGAGAAACTAAAAAAGAACCTCGCCTTGAAGATAGCAAGCCGGCTGCAGAAACCCTTACGGTAGAAGAATTGACTGATTTGCTCAAACGCACTCAGGCTAACTTTGACAATTACCGTAAGCAGATGCAAGCCTATATTGAGGATATAAAAAAAATGGCTGCTAAGGATTTGATTTTGCAGTTGTTGCCGGTGATCGATAATTTTGAGTTGGCATTCAAAAGTACAAGTGCTGATGCCGGGAATAAAGAATTCATTCAGGGCATGCGATTAATCTATTCCCAGCTTACTCAACTCCTGCAGGATAATAATATAGTGCCTCTAGACACTAAGGGAAAAGATTTTGATCCTTACTATCATGAAGCCTTGGTGAAAGTGAACTCTGATTTGCCAAAGAACAGAATCATGGAAGAGTTCCAGAAAGGCTATATGATGCAGGGAAAAGTATTGCGGCATGCCAAAGTTAAACTAAGCGCCGGTCCTGCCGCAAAAGAAGAGGTTGCTGGTGTCAATGAAACAGAAAATGAAAGTGCAAAAAACGAAAATTCAAAAATGAAAACCGAAGGAGGAAATTAAACATGACAAATACAAACACAAACACTAAAGTTTCAGGTCCAACTATTGGAATAGATTTGGGTACAACGTTCTCAGCAGTCGCAGTTCTCGAAGGGGGAAAACCAGCTATCATCCCTAACGCGGAAGGAACACGTACTACACCCAGCGTGGTCCATCTGAAAGAAGGTGAAGTTATCGTCGGCCAGGTAGCAAGAAACCAAGCCATCGTAGACCCTTCCCATACTATCCGCTCCATCAAACGGAAAATGGGAACGGACGAAAAAGTAGAAGTTGATGGAAAAGACTACACTCCTGAACAAATTTCAGCTATGATTCTGCAGAAATTAAAAAGAGATGCCGAAGCCTATCTCGGCCAGAAAGTAAAGAACGCAGTAATCACTGTCCCGGCTTACTTTAATGATGCCCAAAGACAAGCTACCAAGAATGCCGGTGAGATTGCTGGATTAAATGTTCTCAGAATCATTAACGAGCCGACTGCGGCAGCGCTTGCTTATGGTTTGGATAAGCAGGATAAAGAACACACCATTTTAGTGTTTGACTTCGGCGGTGGAACATTCGACGTTTCCATTTTAGAACTAGGGGATGGCGTCTTTGAAGTAAAATCAACTTCGGGAGACAATTTCCTGGGCGGAGATGACATTGACCAGATCGTCATGGACCATTTGATCAGGAACTTCAAGAGTTCTACCGGCATTGACTTGCGCAACGATCCGGTAGCAGTTCAGCGGCTGAAAGAAGCAGCGGAGAAAGCCAAAATTGAATTATCGACGAAAATGAAAGTGGAAATCAACATTCCTTTCATTACTGCTGACCAGCACGGGCCGAAACATATCAAGGAAGAATTGACCAGGGCAAAATTTGAGGAATTGATCTCTGATATTCTCAGGAAACTGGAAACTCCGGTGAAGAATGCCTTGCGTGATGCGGATCTAACTCCTGCAAAAATCAATAAAGTTATTTTCGTAGGAGGCTCTACCAGAATTCCGTCAGTACAGGAGCTGGTGAAAAAACTGACCGCCAAAGAAGGAGACAAATCAGTAAATCCGGATGAAGCAGTGGCAGTAGGAGCAGCCATCCAGGCCGGTGTTTTGGCTGGAGACATCAAAGATGTCTTGCTGCTGGATGTAACTCCGCTTTCCTTAGGGATTGAAACTCTGGGCGGCGTATTTACCAGATTAATCGAGAGAAACAGCACTATTCCTACCAGAAAGTCGCAGATTTTCTCTACCGCTGCAGATAACCAGACTGCAGTGACCATCAGGGTTGCGCAGGGAGAACGCCCCATGTTTGTGGACAACAAAACCTTAGGCCAGTTTGACTTAGTAGGAATTCCTCCAGCGCCTCGAGGAGTGCCGCAGGTAGAAGTCACTTTCGACATTGACGCCAATGGAATTCTGCACGTCAGCGCCAAGGATAAAGGGACCGGGAAAGAACACAAAATAAAGATTACCGGAACCGGCAATCTCAGCAAAGATGAAGTAGAGAAGATGAAAGAAGAAGCAAAGAGAAACGAGGCTGATGACGAAAAAAGAAAAGCAAAAGTTGAAGCAGACAACAATGCCGAAGCAGTGCTTTTCCAAACCAGGAAAGTCTTAGATGAGTTTAAGGACAAAATTGATGCCAAGACTAAAGAAAAAATAGAAGCGAAGATAAAGGAGCTGGAAGAAGCCAGAAAAGAAGATGATCCGCAGGCCATTAACCGCAAAATTGAAGAGCTGAACAAAGTAGTGCAGGAAATCGGCGCTAAGATCTACCAGGATATGGCAGCTGCATCTTCAGGAACTTCAGAAACAAACGCGGGCGACGCGGGCGGCAGCGCTGATGGTTCCTGGAGCAGCGATGAAAAGGTGGTCGATGCAGAATTCAAAGAAAAAGCAAGCGAAAAAGTAAGTGAAAAGAAAAAGGAAGGACAGAAGGCCTAAATATTTTTAAATAGCCTTTTTTCTTTTTGTTTTCCTGTAAACCATGAACCTCCCTACAGAACCGCAATGCTTGAACTATTTTCAGGAATACCATGTGCCTGATAATATCTTTCGGCACTGCTGTACGGTCCGAAATGTTGCTGTTTTCATCGCCAAAAAATTACGGGATAATGGTGTTCCCATCAATCTTGAATTAGTGAATTGTCTGGCGCTGTTCCATGATTTGTGCAAGATGATTGTCATCACCGATTTTGGAACAAATGATTTTCATAAAGATGCGGTGATTACGCCGGAGCAGGCCGAATTCTGGCGCGAAATGCAGCAAAAATATCCACGGCATTACGAAGGCGATGTAGCTTACGAAATCTTTAAAGATCTTTATCCGGAATTAGCTTTATCTCTGCAGCAGGTCAGCAATCCACAAAATGAAGCTCCCAGCTGGGAGGAAATAGTGGTCCATTATGCCGATTGGCGGGTATTAGGCGAGAAGGTAGTTTCTTTGGCTGAACGGGTAGCGTATTTGCGCCAACGCTATCAGCGCAGCGATGATACCTGGAATGAATATGGGCAAAAAGTATGGCAGCAGGAACAAAAAATATTTTCTTCTCTTTCTTTTGCTGCGGATGAATTGGCAGCGGAAATGGAACAAAAATCTTTGATGAAAATATTTAATGGTGCGGCATGACTGATAAAGATTATTATAAAACTCTCGGTTTGGACAAGAACGCCACCAAGGAGGAGATAAAAAAAGCGTTTAAAAAACTGGCCTTAAAGTATCATCCTGATCGGGCGCCGGCGGATAAACAAAAAGAGTACGAAGAAAAATTTAAGGAAATCAACGAGGCTGTTTCGGTGTTAGGAGACGATAAAAAGCGGCAGCAGTACGATCAGTTCGGAAGCGCAGCCTTCTCAGGAGGAAGCGAAGGGTTTCAGCAGGGATTTGATTATTCCGACATCATGTCTCAATTTCGTTCCGGAATGTTCGGCGACTTTGACGATCTGTTTGATCATCTTTTTGGAGGTTCCGGAAGAAAAACACGGGCGCGCCGGGGAGCTGATCTGCTTTACGAAACACAAATCACTTTAGAGGAGGCATATTCTGGCGCGGAAAAAACCATTCCGTTAAATAAGCTAGAACGATGTGATCAATGCCATGGCAAGGGAGCGCATAGTTTTGAATCTTGTCATCACTGTCATGGTTCAGGATATGTAAAACGGACCCAAAGAACTCCTTTCGGATTGTTCCAGCAAACCGGGCCTTGCCCTTATTGTCATGGCCGAGGCGAACTGCCGCAGGATTCTTGTGAGACTTGCAGCGGCGAAGGGCTTATCCGGAGAAGAAAAGAATTGGATGTTTCTATTCCGGCAGGCATCGAGAATGGAATGAGATTGCGTGTTGCCGGTGAAGGCGAAGTCGGCGATAATAACGGCCCTTCAGGTGATCTGTATCTGCAGATCAGCATCATGCCTCATAAAATGTTCGAACGAAGGGGGAATGATGTACATATGACTATTCCCATTTCATTTTCACAAGCCGCATTAGGAGATGAAATAGACGTGCCAACGATAGATGGAAAAGCAGCATTGACTATTCCTGCTGGCACGCAAACCGAAACTCAGTTTCGTATGCAGGGAAAAGGAATCCCTTTCCTGCACGGTTCGGGAAAAGGGGATCAAATAGTGAAAGCGCATGTAGAAGTGCCGGCAAAATTGACCAAAAAACAGCGGGAATTGATTGCTGAATTACACGAAGAAAAACCGCAGAAGAGTTTCTTTAAGAAATTCTTTGGTTGACCAGTTGACCACTTCGGGCAATAATTAATCATTTAAATCAACCTCAAAACGGCCTATTTCCCTCTTCGTATTTTTCTTTGTTCAGATAGCGCCAGGCAGTATAGAGGCCAATTATCCCCAGAAGTATCCCTGCCAGCAGCCACGGCAATATGGTTGAAAATCCAGCGCTCGATGCTCCTACCGCTGCGCCAACTAATGCCGGAGCTCCAATATTGAGCGCCCTGGCATCTGCTTCGGTTACAAATTCGCTTTCAAAAGTAAATTTACGTTCATCCATTCTTACTAAGTTCCAGAAACTAACGGTCATATCAAAGGTATATTTCCCTGGCCCTTTATCTTTAGCATCCAGATAATCTGAAATTCTTCGGATCATCTCTCCTTCGATATCCACAGATTTAGTCCTGAATGCATCTATTTCCCTGCCATTCTTGAGAACTCTGACATCGACGTATACATTGGGGATTATTTTGTTCCATCGGTTCAATAAATCCATGGTGTATTGGTTCACTTTGTAGGCAATGAAATATTTGTCGAAATAACTTACTTCCACTTCGGGGCTTCCAATGACCAGACTCTTGTACAGCTCTAATTGTTGATCATCGTAGGTAGTAATGGCAGTAACCTCGTATTCACCGGCCTCATTAAACTTATCCTTGGCTACGTTTGTTTTTAACAATTTTGATTCTTTCTGAGGCAAGGAGATCGTTTCCGTTTTCAATTCCTGTTGTTTTTGTTCTTTATCGTTGACGTAGAATTTTGTCTGCAGTTTCTGGATCTCCTTTTTCCCCAGATTTTTGACTTCCGAAACAAATTCAATTCTGTCCGCTTGTTGGTGAAAATTTATCTGCATCTCAATATATTTGTCGGGGTAAGGGCCTTGCAGGTTGATTTTGTGTTTTAGGATTATTTTTGAAGAAACTACATTAGAGCCAGGGTTATCCAGCGTTTCTTCAATGACGATGTTGGCGGTAGAAGCGCCGGGCGGAATTTCATCCTTCTTGATTCGAAGTTCAAATTCCACTTCTTTTGCGTTATCATCGCTGCGGAAACTTAATTTCTTTTCTGAGGTTTTCAGTTTTACAAAACTGGCCATTTCTCCTTCAACATAGATGTTCACGCTGAATTCACGCTGGTCGTTGTTGACTATCCATACTTTTCCATCGTAGCTGATCTGTTCTTCAGCAAAATCATCAGCAGCAATATTTGTTCTTGCCGGCCGGATGCCCAGAGCTGTCACTAAATGTACGGTCACGAGGAGTACCAGTATCCATACGAGTAGTTTCTGTTTCATCCTGTTATGGTAAAGGTTACTGTTGAAGATTTAAGTCCTGCGGATTCATTTCCGGGGACCGAGATGTTTAAATCGGCTATAAAGTCATCCTGATTACTCTGCCAATTTAAATTGACTACATGCGGCCCGACACTGGTAGTATTGGTCTGATTCCAGTTGGCGGTTTGGGTAAGGGCTGCACTGAATGCTCCGGTTTCATTTGCTCTAATCCTAAATTGGTAAAAGGGCGAAGGAAATCCAACAGTATTGGGAAATAATGGTGTTCCGGTGATAGTTACATTAGCAACAATATTCCCATCGTTTTCTGCTTTAAACGGTGAAGCATCAGCAGGGGTAGTTTTATTTGCGCCGTTGCTTAAAATCCCGAAGGCCACAATGCTGTCGGTAATTTTAATGGCGAGGAATGATTGGATGGTGAAGTTGCGGACGGTAGAATTGGGGCCAAAATCATTGCCGTCAGAGGCAAAGACTCGCCAAAAGAAGGTAGTATCAACGGCAAGTTCTGTGGTGATGCGGAAGGTAGTATTAGTAGCAGTGGTACTGGCAATATTGCTAGTGTTCACTTCAAGATTGTTGAAGGCAATATTGTCGTCAATTTCTAACCTATAGGTCAGTGTGTCCGAGTCATTGTCGAGGGAATTATTCCAGGAAAAGTCCGGCGTTCTATTGATAGTGATATTTCCATCCGGCGGCTGAAGAAGAACCGGCGCTGCTGGTCTGCTGTTTAGAATCAGGACTCCGTTAGATAATACTGAAGCCCCATCTTCCTGTCCATCATTGGGCGTTACCCGCACGCTCCAGTTTTGAGTTCTGCTGGTTTCATTAGCCGCAATTGTATCTGTTCTATT
>CAYJVI010000001.1:11617-27719 GCA_964373595.1 uncultured Methanosarcinales archaeon
TTAAGGATGGTGATTGATGTTCCGTTAATGAACCAATTAGTAATATTTTTGAGACTATCCCCATCAACATCAGAGGCATTAATATACAGTGTTAAATTTACATTGGTATCATTTCTGCTCACGTCGGTGGTATTAAGAACCATGGAACTGACTGATGGGAGAGCGTTAAGAATGGTCACATTGGCGGACATTACTGAAACACCGTCACCAGAAGGAGAGGATCCATTGTTAGGCGTGGCCATAACACTCCAGTTTTCACCACGCAGGGTTTCTTCTGCAACAAGAACACTGGTTTGATTTTGAGACAACGCCCAAATCTGGGCTGCAGACAATGATCTGTTCCAGATGGTTACATCATCAACGTGGCCGTCAAAACTACCTGATCCAGAAGTATTGAGTCCGATACGTAAATTTACTGAACCATTTGTAAGGATAGTTGTTCCAGCTAACGTAGATGCCGTAACATTCAATGTTCCGTTGACGTAGATAAGTATGTTGGTACTATTGAAGACACCAGCAACATGGGTGTAGATTTCATTTGGCAGGATGTAGGTGCCTGTAACCGCATTTGATCCGATAATCATCTTTGGTTTATTAGCATCAATTCCAAGGTAGTACCCATCAGCATTCCCCGCAGTCGTTTTATCAACGATGGCTGCACTTTGAGTTGAAGTTGGTCTTAACCAGGCCGAGATGGTTATTACTCTC
Organism: uncultured Methanosarcinales archaeon; assembly: GCA_964373595.1. Classification (GTDB taxonomy): domain Archaea; phylum Nanobdellota; class Nanobdellia; order Woesearchaeales; family GW2011-AR9; genus JACPIL01. The sequence goes on from CAYJVI010000001.1 coordinate 12,326, forward strand.
GGAGGATTTAAGCTGGATATGGGAGTGGCAACAGAATCGCTTGCTTGGAGAAAACCAGACTGGGATAATCTATAGGCGCCTTTTCCATCGAATCCTCCGGTGGAGTTCCAGGTTGTGCCTACGGCTCCGGTGACCGAAGCGTTGTTTTCGTATCCAGAATAATCACGGGTTGATCCGGGAGCCGCTTGGGATCCGCCTTCGAATGGTAAATTTACCATAATAAGTTGCGAGGTCGTTCCATTCAAGAACCAGTTGTTGTAAATAACCTTAATTGAACCAGGTCCGGAAAGTGTGGGGTAAGCAGTAAGGTTTACATTGGTATCATTTCTGATCACATTGGTGGTATTAAGAACCAAGGTAGTAATACTTGGGGCTAGTAAGATGTCCAATCCTCCTTGGATGGAAACCGGCGCAGTTTCTGGTTTTATGGTGTCCTTTTGTTTTTTTGTTTCATTATTACTATCATTATTACTACTTTGATTTTGTTGGCTTTGATTGCTGTAACTAGGGTGTTCAACGGTTAGATTTTCACTGGTTTGGGCACACGTCTTTTCCGTGACACAAACAGGATCACACTTCTGAATGGTTTCATTTTCACAGGTTGTAACTGTTTCATTGGCGCAGACAGTTATTTCCGGGCAGTCGTCTACTGGCAGTACTGCTACGTTGGCCCCGGTAATAAGATTATTGCTATGAACATATTTCTGTAATATAGAGAAAAAACCATGGCTTGCTGCCTGGTTTTTTTGGGGGTAATGAGAACTATCGGTTCTTTCCGGCAGCAAGTCACGGCTTTGATCATCATTCATGATCATCGCAGCTAAAAATAGAGAACAGATTACCATAAAAAGCAGAAATACTATCTTAAAATTCTGATATTTTTTCTCTTCTTTTTCAAGGGCAGCAATTTTCGATGCAATATATTTTGATTCAGCTTGCGCCCGTAGGAATTCCTGAGTTTCATATTCCACTAATTGCCGCAGTTGCAGTAATCGGCTATATGGTCCTTTTTTCATTTCTTTCTCTTGTCCAAATAAGATGAGACTCTTTTCTCTGTGCCGCGCTATTCTCCTGAGTTTCTGCTCTGCTTCAATCTTCCTCTCACAAAATGGGATTTCATCCCATTTGTGCCCAAAAGGAATCGTTGTTCCTTTTCGGGTTTTCCAGGACTCCATTTCTCTCTTATTTTGGTCCATGTTTATCCCGCGCCCGCTTCATCAATACGGCGATGGAATTGGGGCTTTTATGGAGCAGTTTCGAAATTTGCGGATTGGTGAGATTATAAACAGTATTCAAGTAGAAAACCACACTTTCTAAATAACTGTAGGCGCGGTTGCCAAAAATTACCAAGGGGAGGTAATGTTTCTCTTCTCTGGGATCTATTCTCTGGCCGTTTTTCTTTTTTGCCCGCTGATAAGTAGCCCATACACTCTTTTGATTTCGTTTGGTTGCTTGTGCTATTTGCCGGTAAGAATATTCTTCATTTTCCTTCAGGAACTTGTAGAGCGCTTCTGCTGGCGCCAGAGGAGAGGAAAAAATAAAAGACGGTATCGGTGATTCCTCCTTTGTTTCCTGAAATGTGTTTATAAGCTGATTTAAATCTAAATTCCCTTCCGATTGTATTTTTTTGAGGACTATTTTCAATAACTGTTGAGAACTTAAATTAGTCAGAACTGCGTCTAATATTTCCATCCCTTCTTTTTTACTCAAATTAAGAAGAAATAAAGTTAAAACTATTTATAAACATTTCTTTATTTGTTTATTTTTATGAACAAATAAGGTGAATTATTCTTGTTTTATTTATTTTTCTTAATAAAAAAAGAAGGATATTCTTTATTTGTTTAAATAAAATCTGTTTTTGTTAATTTTGTTGTCATTTGATAGTGGCGAAAGTTTAATATAGGGGTGTTGTTTTTGTCAGAAGATGGCAACCAAAAATATATTAATTCCTGTATTCGGTTCTTTTTTGATAGCTTGTAATTCTGACCAAGATACGGAAGAATGCCTGGTTTTTAACGAGCCTGGGACTTACGAAGTAAAACCCTGCGACGTTTTTCCAGGCGGGCTGTTCGGTATTGATGCACAGGTTACAAATCTCGATGGCGAGGGCAATGTAGTTGTTTCTTATCTTGATTCTAATGGAAAAAAATTATTTGATTCTTTTATTTCTCCCTTTAATTATCCCATTGCTCATTATGGAATAAAAGTATATCATGCAGGCGCGAGCGGAACAGTCGTAAGGACAAACAATGTTATGGAGCTGTATCAAAAGTGTGCGGAAGGAATAGGCGATACCGATGTCAGCATATGCAGCAAAGTTGCTCCGATAGAAGCTCTTCCGGGAGAAATACTGGAAATCTCTCCAGCAAGATATTATTTTGGAAAAACAAACAATCCTGAATTTCCACAGCTGGCCAGCTGTAGTGCAAAAAGTTTGGAAAATGTCGTTATTCACACCAGCGTATTTCTGGGTCTTCCTCCCCTGGAGCCGGGAGTTTCTTCTTTGGATATCTTTATGGAGAATCCGCCGTCGACAGGAACGTCTTATGGAAGCCTGGCAGTATGGTATTTTGATAAACAGGATAAAGAAAATACAGAATACAACATAGAGCATTGTAACAAAGCTATCGAGGAAGAAAATTTTTCCCAGGGAGATCATGAAATAACCCATCTTTTTGTACGGGGGATGTATATTCCCAGAATGTTTAATGAAGGATTGGCAAATTATGTTCCTACCGAGATGCAAGGGAAAGCAAAACAATGGGATGTAGGTTTATCTGAATGTCAGGAGGAAGGCCTTAAGGTGGGATATGAGCTTCATCCGTACATGAAGTATGATCAAGGCGACGACCAAAATTTTGATTATTATCTTTCCGGGGAATGTTTCTGGGTTAAATTAGTGCATGATTATGGCAAAGATATTATCCCCCAAGTTATGAGAGCGCTGGATGAGCACAAATGGGAAAAGCAGTTTACGTTTGAGGATGCGTTGTCTGAAGCTGGAGTAGATCGCAAAGGATATGCTCAATTCGGCGTGAAAGACCTCAAACGTCATAGAAATCTTTATAAATAACTCCTATCCCTAAGGATTTAAACCGATTATACCACTGCTTCAGCGCAGAGTGCTAGGCGCTGAATTCTGCCCAGTGGGAGGTAATTATGAATAAGGAACAAGTCCAAAAAGCACTGCAGGAAATCAAACAGCAGCCTAAAAGAAAATTTAATCAATCGTATGATTTAGTTATCAACATAAAAGATCACGACGTAAAGCAGAATCCATTGGATTTCTTTGTTAATCTGCATCATTCCAAGGGGAAAAAAGTGAAGATTGCTGCTTTTGTCGACCAGCAGCTGGCGGATCAGGCGGCAAAATTCTTTGACCTGGCCATTCGCGATACAGAATTTGAAAAATACAAAGATAAAAAAGTGGTGCGGAAACTGGCTCAGGATTATGATTATTTCGTCGCTCAGGCCACGCTTATGCCCAAAGTAGCCGCAGTCTTTGGTAAGGCTCTTGGAGCTCGAGGGAAGATGCCCAATCCTAAACTTGGCTGTGTCGTTCCGCCCAGCGCTAACCTCGAACCTCTGGCAAAGAAGCTTGCTACTACCGTGCGCCTCAGCGCCAAGAAATGGACTAATCTTCAATGTATCGTGGGAAAAGAAGAGCAGTCCGAAGAACAGGTTATTGATAATATTTTAACTGTCTATCAGGCCGCAGTAAAACAATTGCCCAATGAAGTTCAAAATGTTAAAAATGTTCAATTGAAATTAACTATGGGGAAACCGGTAAAAGTCTAAACACATGGTCAGCGAACAGAAAAAACAACTGGTACAGCAGCTGGTTCAGGACATTGATCAGTATCCTATCGTCGGTGTAGTTAATCTTCAAAACCTTCCTGCGCAGCAGCTGCAAGTAATGCGTTCCATGCTCAAGGGAAAAGGCGTTAAATTGAGCATGACCCGGAAAAAGTTATTGGAACTGGCGCTGAATCAGTCGAAAAAGGAAAATATTCAGAACCTGAAGCAGAAAATTAAAGGAATGCCAGCCTTGCTTTTTACTAAAGACAATCCTTTTGCTCTCAATTCGCTGATAGAGAAAAACAAATCAGAAGCGCCGGCAAAATCTGGACAAACTGCGCCCCGGGATATTGTCATAAAAGCCGGGCCGACCAGTTTTGCGCCTGGCCCTATAATTTCTGAACTTGCTGCCGTGGGCATCAAGACCAAAGTGAATGCAGGAAAATTAGAGATCATTCAGGATGTAATCGTGGCAAAAGAAGGAAGTGTTATCTCTTCAAAGCTTGCGGAAACTTTAAAGCGCCTGGACATAAAACCGATGGAAGTTGGTTTGAATCTCGTCGCAGTATGGGAGGGCGGTTTGGTTTTCGACGCCAGACAGCTGCACATCGATGAAAAAGAATATGCTCAGAATATCACTCAGGCTGCCAGCTGGGCTATGAACTTGGCAGTGGAAGCAGCTTATCCAACTGCCGAAACCATGGAATTGCTGGTGCAGAAAGCATTCCGTGAGGCTAAGGCAGTTAGTGTTGAATATGCTATCCTTACTCCGGAAACAGTGGAAGAAATCCTGGCTAGATCAGAGCGGGAAGCTCTTTCGGTGAAGAAGGAGGCTCATCTTTAGTTTAAATTATGAGGAATAAAAATGGTATCACCAAATGAAAGAAAAGGATCTGAAAACTTAGCAGAAAGATTGCGCTCATTGTATCAAGTTTACGGTTGTGAAAGTGAACTTCCTATCCCTAATGATTTAGTTGCTAAGCTGGACGGTGTTGAACCAGGAGTGCGTGATGCTGTCCAAATGGAACTTGACCGGGATTATATGCGTCAGCTTTCCTATGAAGAAGCACTTAAATTTGAGAAAAGTGTTCCTTTAACTGGAAAGTTTATAGAGTTATATGCTTTTACTTTAGCTGGAGGGTGCATATATGCAGCAGAAAAATGCGAAGAGAAGAATCTAAAACAAGAAGGTTTTCCTTTTCTACTTTATGCTGTCCAAGGAGGCATAAAAACTTTTCCTTCTGTGGTTAAAGAAATTTTCTTAACACCAAAGGAAGAAATTGCAAAAGAAATCATGGAAGAACATAACAAAGATGCAACACGATATTTTGAGTTATTCAAAAGAAATGTAGAATATTACATCCTTTCTGAGTCATTCAAAAGGAACCCATCACATTCAAAAAATAAAGTTCAAAATTAATACGGAGGTACAAAAAATGGAATATATTTACGCCGCAATGTTGCTTCACAAAGCAGGTAAGCAAGTAACCGCTGATGCAGTTAAGGCTGTCTTAAGCGCCGCTGGCGTTCATGTTGACGAAGCAAGAGTTAAAGCACTGGTTGCTGCTCTTGAAGGGGTCAATATCGACGAAGCGGTCCAGAAAGCTGCTACGGTCACTGCTGTTGCCGCCGCGCCGGTCGCTGCCAGTGGCTCAGCGCCTGCTGGTGAAGAGAAGAAAGAGAAAAAGAAAGAAGACGAGAAGAAAGCTGAAGAATCAGCCGCAGCCGGATTAGGCGCGCTGTTTGGTTGAGTCTTTTTTCCTTTTTCTTTTTTTTTATTTAGTTATTTAGCGATGATTAGCAATACATTAGTCTGTGATCAACTATGGAAGAAAACGCTGGTGATGTCGCCGAGCTCCGAAAGGAGTTTCATGCCCGAAAAAGAGAAGTTTCGGTACTGCGTTCCCAGCTGCATGCGCTTTATGCCCAAAAGGAAAATATTTTTCTCCAGCTCCGTTCTTTGAGTGATTCCATCAGATCTTCTCTTGCCCAGGCTGCTCAGCTAAAGCAGGAGCGGAATAACTTGACTGCTAAAGTGAAAGAGTCAAAGCAGCAGCGGGATACATTTTACGCCATCGTAAAAGAAAAATCTGCCGAGAAAAAAGAAGCGGATGAGGAAAAAAAAGAATTGTTAGAGAAAGTGCATCGTCAGGAGAATCCGGCTAAATTAAAATCAATGATTGCCAGATTGGAAGAAAAGCTGGAAACTGAAGTAATGCCGTTCCCTAAAGAAGAGCAGATAAGAAAGAAAATTAAAGAACTCCAAGTGACGTATAAACAGTTCAAACAGCTGGGCGAAATTTCAAAGGGAATTAATACTGCCGCAGCTGATTTTGCCGCAGCGCGCCGGAAAGCAGGGCAGTTCCATTGGGAAGCGCAGGAAAACGCCGTTGCCTCGCAGAAAAAACATGAACAGATAAGTGGGTTATATAACCAGATTAAGGAGTTAAAGGAACAAGAGAAACCACTGCGGAAGAAGTTTCTGGAGCTAAAAGATCAGCTGGAGCAAATAAAAAAGCCGCTTGAGGAAGCCCTTTCACGGGTTAAAGAGTTAAGCGCGATTTTTAGTAAGGAAGAAACCAAGAGCTTTAAGGAGCAGGTACGAGAGAAGACTGCCCAGGTAGTAGAGAAGATAAAGAAAAAAGAGAAACTGAATATCGATGACATTTTGGCCTTTCAGGCTTCGGAGAAATGAGTCTTTTTAATTTCCATTCCAATTCCCATAAGAATAATCTTTTCACGAGTGTATAAATAGCTCTTCTAATCTCCATATGGCCATAATCTACAATTGGAGGATGAGAAACATGACTACAGCATTAATAAACTTAATAACTGATTTCGGCGAGGATTACCGAGCCATTGTGAAGAGAGAGATTTTCAAAAGAAATCCAGAGGCAAGAGTTATTGATCATGGAAAAGTGGAGGATTATAGTGTCTGGAAAACCGCCCACATACTTGACGTTGCTTATGACCGAACCATTGCCGCTGACCGGGAAATATTCCTTTGCATCACTGATCCGGGCGTAGGAACTGCCCGGGAACATCTGGTTGCTTCAGTAGGCGATGGCTGTTACGTTGTCGGCCCTAACAATGGGATAATTACCTATTTACGCCATGAAATCTCTCAGGCCGGGGTTATTAATCTCCAAAAAATAAACCGGGAAAAATTCTCCAATACCTTTCATGGGCGGGATATTTTTGGACCAACTGCGGCATATCTCTCTTTGGGAAAAACAATCGGCGATGTTGCTGACAGCATCGATAAAGAAAAAATAGTTTTGTTGGATGCGCAAAAGCCCATACGCCAGGGAGCGCAAATCGAAAATGCTCAAGTGCGCTACGTTGACAATTATGGGGATATTATTTTTAATGTTCCCAAAACTTTGCTGGAAGGAGCAGATGCAGTGCATATCTGCGATAAAACATGGCCGTTGCGGGCAACGTATGCTTCAGTAAGAGCAAATAATCCGGTAGCTTTAATAAATTCCACTGGTTTACTGGAATTGGCTATCAATCAGGGAAACGCTGCTGCTAAAACATTGTTACAAGAAGGAAACATTGTTCCCCTAAAATTATTGTGAGCAAGATAATTTATGATAAATTATTGTGGTTATGATGATTGAGGCTATCTAGTGAACTCATGGTGAACTTCGGCGCTTATCTTACGGGAGCTTTTGGGCAATCTCAGGAGCTCTATAACGCAAGAAATGAAGCAAAACGAGGCCGTGGTTCTCAGGAAGCTGTGGTCAAACAAGTTAAAGAAGACACGCAAAGAATTATTAAACTACAGCGAGAGGCGAGTTTAGATTATATCATTGACCCCATGTCTAATTTTTTTTATCTATTTCAACCGTTTGCAGAACAAGTAGCAAGAGTAAAAGAAGGTCGCCAAGAAAATTGGTTCAATAACAATGTCTTTTACAAACAACCTCAGATTCATGGACCATTAGATTTACAAACGGGCTTTACAGAAAAATATCTTCATATAGATAAACTGCCAACCGATGGCACTGCCATGGTTATTCTTCCTTCTCCTTATACTTTGCTGATGCTTTCTGATGTTATCGGCTACTCTGATAAAAAAGAAGCAGTGACTAATCTTGCTGAAATCGTACTTGCTGAAGCTCAGCATCTTGTTTCTCTAGGAATAGGAAGAATACAATACGATGAACCAGAAATTGTGGTGCGACAATCATTGGGCTCACTAACAACAGAGGACTTGGAGCTACTACGCAGAGGAATAGAAATATGTGGAAAGGTCGAGGGAGCAACCACCAGTCTTCATACCTATTTTGGCGATGCTGGACCCATAATCCCTTTTCTTCAAAGCCTCCCTGTTGATTGCTTGGGTATAGACGGAACGGAAACCAGTCTTAACGATATCGTGAAACACAATTATGCTGGAAAAGAATTAGCCTTGGGAATGATCGATGCGCGAACTACTTGCCTAGAAAATCCTTCAGAAATAGCTGAACAACTAAGGATAGTTGCAAAAAAAACTAATCCCGAAAAATTATGGTTAACTCCAAATGCCGGGACTGAATATAGAAAATTTACACCTAGCATATATAAATTAGATTTACTTAAACAAGTGAGGTCAAGATTAGATGAATAAATTGTTTCCTATTTATGAAGTTGGAAGTCTGCCGAAATTAAATGCGAGAGTCAAAGCAATTCGTGGCCAAGCGGTTATCGACATAGATATCTTAGAAGTAATAAATTTAGCTCAAAAATATTCCATTGGCGCAGATGAAGTAGTTGAAATTCTACAAAAACAAAAAAGAGAAAACTTAAAATTAACTTCAGAAGAAGAGAGTACCTTAATCAATTTTAATGCGCTGTTATATTTAAGGTTACAAGAAGCAGTAGGTCTTGATTTGGTGTACGATGGAGAGGCACGACGCGCAGAAATGTATCAACATGTGGCAGCCAGAGTCGATGGTTTTGAAAATACACCAGAAATGGTTCGTTCAAGAGGCCCAGACAGCTGGCGGATGGCCGTTTGCGTTGCTCCTCCAAAACTAAAAGAGGGATCACTCAATAGTCTAGTTACTGCAGAATTCGATTTTGTTCATCGACAAGCAACAAAACCAATAAAAATTCCCATAGACGATCCTTATATGATTGCGGTGATGAGCGATAACAAATATTACTTAGAAAATCTAAGACCACGATACAAAAATAATCCGCGTAAACTTCGATATGAGGCTAAACGTGCTTTTACTCTCGCACTGGCTGAGAAGGTCATTCGTCCACAAGTTGAAGCAGTCGTTGCCAGAGGAGCCAACTGGATTCAATTAGACATCCCAGCGGCAACCTTGGACATCGAGCATATTCCTATTATGGTTGAAGGAATCAATGCCGTAGTAGAAGGAATAGATGGGCCTAAATTCAGTCTGCATATATGCTATCCTCGAAGGGTTTCCTCAACCGAAAAGAAAGGCTATGAATTATTATTCCCGGCTCTGTTAAATCTGCATCAGAATGTTAATCATATTTCATTAGAACTTGCCAATGCAGACCAATACGAAAATGACTTGGTGGTATTTGCTGAATATAAAGATCAGCGCGCCTTTGAATTAGGAGTCGGGGTGATTGACATTACGCTAGAACAGCAGCAGAAAGGAATTCTGGAAACTCCGGAGATGGTTAAAAAAAGAATACTGAGAGCGAGCCAGACTTTAGGTGATCCTGCACTGGTATATGTAGCACCCGACTGCGGTCTTCGCCAGCTGCAGCTGGACCGATGTTTAAGGATTTATGAAACCATGGTGGAAGGAGCTGAACTGGCCAGAAGAGGATGAGGTTAAGAACTGGGCACGAATTACGTAAACGCTTTCCGCAGTAAATCAGCTTTGGTGATAATGCCGGTTAAAGTCCCTTTCTTTTTTACTAAGACCAGGGGATAATGCTTTAACAAATTTGAAACCACCGAGATGCTGCTGGCCAGAGGAACAATCGGCGGAGCTTCGTCCATGATTTCTGCTGCGGTGGAATGTTTCAGCTTCTCGGCATGTTCCAGCGCCGACGATTCGCTTACCAAGCCGATGACATTGTCTCCGTCTACAACAGGAACTTGAGAAATGTTTTTACTGTTCATTATTTTAATGACCTCTGCCGCTTTCTCGGAAGGCTTGGCAGTGATGAGCTTTTTGGTCATTATCTCTTCTAAATTTGGCTCTTTTTTGGATGACAAGAGTTGCAGCGCTTCTTCGATCTGTTTCACTTTAGAGTACGTAGGATCAACCCTTCCAGATTCTATTTTGGCGATAAGCGACTGAGACACGCCTGCTCTTTTGGCAAACTGGTGCTGGGTTAAATCCAAGGCCAGGCGCATTTTCTTGAGGTTCTGGAGTTCTATCATTTTCTGGAGGTTTATTTTCCCCTATATAAATATTACTGATAGAATTAATGTTATGTTCTCTATTCTCTTAAGAATTATTCCTTTGAGAATAATTTTGGCAAAAATGTTTATAAAAAGAATACTTTTCGAGACGATAGCGGATAACTAAGCCAATAACGGCGATAATAATCTTTCACTAACTTTATATATGATTTGCTTTTTGATACAAGGCGAGGTGGTTTAGACTATGACTAATGGAAATTTTTTATTTACCAGCGAGAGTGTGACTGAAGGGCATCCGGATAAAATCTGTGACCAGATCTCTGACTCTATTTTGGATGCCATAATAAAAGATGATCCTACGGCAAGAGTGGCCGTGGAATGTCTAACTAAAACTGGTTTTGTGGTCGTAGCGGGAGAAGTAACCACCAAAACCTATGTTGACATCCAAAAAATTGCCCGGCAAACTATTCTGGAAATCGGCTACGACAAACCAGAATACGGCTTTGAAGGATTGACTTGCGGAGTTTTAGTAGCGCTTTCAGGACAGTCTCCCGACATTGCCCAGGGTGTTAATGAAGGTCAAGGCCTCTATCAGGAGCAAGGCGCGGGAGATCAGGGATTAATGTTTGGATTTGCCTGCAACGAAACTCCTGAATTAATGCCCCTTCCCATTACTCTTGCCCACAAATTGACTCAGCGGTTAGCCAGCGCGCGAAAACGCGGTGAGCTGTGGTACCTTCGCCCGGATGGAAAATCGCAGGTAACCGTCGAATATGAAGAAGGAGCGCCTAAGCGTGTCGATACGGTTGTTCTTTCTACCCAGCACCATCCTGATGTTTCCTGGGAAACTCTTCGGCGTGACGTGATTGAGAAAATAATCAAGCCGATATGCTATGAATGGGTTGATGAAAAAACAAAATATTTCATCAATCCCACAGGGTCGTTTATCATAGGTGGTCCAGTGGGGGATGCTGGTGTCACCGGCAGGAAAATTATCGTCGATACCTATGGTGGTTATGGCCGCCACGGCGGGGGCGCTTTCTCCGGAAAAGATCCCAGTAAAGTCGATCGTTCTGCTGCGTACTATGCCCGCTATGCGGCAAAAAACATTGTCGCGGCCGGGCTTGCGGACAAATGCGAGCTTCAGGTTTCGTATGCCATTGGCGTGGCTGCGCCGGTAAGCATTCTGGTGCACACTTTTGGAACCAACAAGATTCCGGAAGAAAAAATAGTAGAGCTGGTGAAGCGGCATTTTGATTTCCGGCCGAAAGCGATCATTGAACAGCTGAATCTGCGAAGGCCGATTTACAGAAAAACTGCTTCCTACGGCCATTTCGGAAGAAATGATCCCGATTTCACCTGGGAGAAAACAGACCAAGCAGAAATCCTGAGAAAGGAAGCAGTGCTGCAGGTTTCTACTTTGGCTAATCTTTCGTGATTTTTCTTTTTCGTTCTTTTTTTCGTTCTTTATAACCGAAGCAAAATCAGCCACAACAAAATATATAAACTTACCATTGCTTACTTATTTTTATGGAAAATGATGACCACGAAAAAATCCTGTTGACCCTGCGTCATTCGCGAAAGGCTTTTTTAATGGAATATTTCTGCAGCCTTTTTCTCTTTTTTCTTCTGTTCCTGGCGTTCCTGCAGAAAGTTGAAGTTCCAGATAACATCTTCTATCTGGTTTCAGGATTAGGTGTGCTCGGCGTAGTCGGCACAGAAGCGAGGCGGTATTTTGGAGACAGATACAAGCTTATGCCCGCAAAATTATCGGTTGTTAAAGGGGTGCTTAAAGTTAAGAAAAAGAACGTATACTATCAGCCGCTGGGATTTATTCCTGATCTCAACATAAAGCAAAGCGCCTTGCAGCGGCTGCTGGGTTTTGGAACAGTCTACCTGCAAGTAGGAAGCAGCAATCTGGAGCTGCGGGACGTTGACAATCCTCACCAAGTTTTAAAGCTGCTGGAAAATTTAATAGATGAAGCCAGAAGGGCTCAGCGGTTGCAGGCGCTGCGGCAGTAGCCGTAACCCATTTTTGATGGTGGAAAATTCATATTTTAGGACTTATTTTTTAATCTCTCCAGTTCGCGCAGCCACATCAGGCCGATTCTGATCAGTAATCTGTTGAATTTGTCAGAAATCTTGTAGGTTTTCTTGAAAAGATCATATTCAATTAACCCCATGCTGCGCATAGGCGTCAGAATCCGGTCATAAAATTGCCGTTTATTGTAGGACATTCTTGATTCCTGCTGCAAGGGCGATTTTCCCTTTTCTTTGAGAATGGCTTTTCCTTCGTGAAGGTTGTTGGCAAACAATCCCATCTCAGTTTTGCCGATCTCTCCGCCATTTTCAGCCATGTACTTGATGAGCATTTTTGCCACTACTTCCTGCTGTTCCGTTGCAAAAATAACTTTATAAACGTCTTCCGGAAGGTTTTGCTGGTCGATAAGAATAACCATTTTCCGATTGAGAGTATCTTAATATATAAATATTACTTAAAGGTATACTAATAGTGGAATTAGGTAACGCAACATTTATAAATAATTCATCCAAAAGCCTTATCATGGGACGCATCAAGACTACGCTTATCAAACGTAAGACCAAAGACCTGCTGAAACTTCACGGCGGTAAGTTTACCACTGATTTTGAGCAGAATAAAAAATTAACCAATCAATACACCAGCGGCGGCAGCAAGAAAATACGCAATGTCATCGCTGGATACATGACTCGGCTTAAGAAGCAGGAAGCATAAGCTGGTATTTCATCGTTTGCTTCGCTTGCCAACCTCCTCTTTGACAGTTCTCTAAGCAAAATCCTTATATATTCTTTTTCTTTTAACATCATAAAAAGAGGTATATGCATTGCTTCCGGTACGAGACATTAAACGTCTTCAGGAAATTGTTGCTGTTTTTGTGGAAGAAGGCTTAGGCTATTATGTTGCCAAAGCGCAATTGCATCTTCATCTGCCATGGCACAAACGACTGAAACCTGCGCTTCCTATCCCTAAGCGCCAGCGCCAAGCCATACAGCTGCGGAAGACCTTTGAACGGCTGGGGCCGACCTTTGTAAAATTCGGGCAGCTTCTTTCCCTGCGACCGGATTTGGTTCCTCCTGAATATTGTGAAGAATTTGAAAAGCTTCAGGATCACGTTCCATCTTTTTCATATGCTCAGGTAAAAAAAATCGTCGAAGAAGATCTCCGGAAGCCGCTCCATAAAGTTTTTCGTTCCTTCGATAAAAAACCATTAGCATCAGCATCGGTTTCGCAGGTTCATAGGGCCGTTCTAAAATCCGGAAAAAAAGTAGTGGTGAAAGTTCAAAGGCCCAATATCCGGGAAATAATTGATTCTGATCTAGACATCCTCTTTCACCTGGCCAGTGCGCTGGAGAAACATTTTTCCAATATTAAAAATTACCATCCCGTCGATGTGGTGAAGGAGTTTACTCTCTGGACCAGACGGGAATTAAATTTTGAAATTGAAGGCCGCAATGCCGCTATCCTGCGGGAGAAGATGAAACATAATCGCCAGGTCATTATCCCTAAGATCTATCCGGCTTTTTCTTCCAAGAGAGTTCTTACCATGGAATATGTTGATGGTGTCAAGATCAATGATGTAGCTGCTCTGGACAGGTTTCATCTCAACCGGAAAAAACTGATGATGACCTATTTCACTTCTATCCTTGAACAGGCCCTGCTGCAGGGGTTGTTTCATGCTGATCCTCATCCTGCAAATATTTTTGTGCAGAAGAATGGCAAGCTAGCCTATTTGGATTACGGCATCGTCGGTGAACTGAACCCCGGCGACAGAAAAAAAGTTATCCGCTTTATAACTTCGGTAAATGATAAGGATCCTACCAAAAGCATTGATATCATTGTTTCGCTGGCCAAGGACACCAGCAGGGCTGATCTTCAGGCATTTAAAACAGAAACCAGATACATACTTGATGAAGTCTTTAAAAGTTCCATCGGTGAAAAAAGCATCGGCAAGGCGTTGTATGAGATTATTGGCAAAGGGGCGCAGTACGGAGTCATTTTTGATTCCAATCATGTGCTCATGGCCAAGTCGCTGTTTCAGGCGGAAGGGCTGGCTCTCAGCTTGTATCCGGAGTTTAAAGTTTCTGAAGGGTTGGACGAATTTACGGAAAAATATTTGCGGGAGACCTACACTCCGGCAAAAGTGGTTACGAAATTAGCTGGAACTTTATGGAGCCAGAAAGAACTGCTGGAAGACCTCCCGGAGCATCTTATTAAGATTATGCAGAAGATGGAAGAGCCGGAACCGCCGCAGCAGCTTGATATTTCGCAGCTAAAGGAATTGGAACGAGAATATGAGTATATCAACAAAAAGAGAGCAGTCGGTATAATTATTTCTTCGTTGATCATATCGTCGGCAGTGCTGTTCTATCTCGAAGGAAGGCTGATGCTCTGGGGGATGCCGGTCAGCATAATTATGTTTGTCTTGGCCATAATGCTTTTATTGTACTTTATCTTTACTCACAGAAAGGAGGTTTGAGACCATGGATAAAACATTGAGAAACGTAGTAAAAACAGGATACGGATTAGGGCTGCTCAGTTTGGCGGAAGCCAGGAAAGCAGCTTCGCGGGTCCGGAAAGAATTACATCTGAGCGATGAAGAAAGCCTAAAACTGGCCCGTCAATTGGTGGCAAATTCCGGGAAAGCCAGCAAAGAAGTTATGGGAGCAGTAGAAAAGTATTTTGAAGCAGCGCTGGTGAAATCCGGAGTTGCCAGCAAAGGAGAAGTTAAAACGGTTAAAAAAGTTCTGAAGAAACGGGCGCATCGGGTGAAAACAGTCGTGAAGGAAAATCTGAAGAATTTGCAGAAGAGGAAAAAGTAATTTCCTTTTTTTGCTTCTTCTGGCGAGGGGTTTGCCCTTTACAACTAAAAAATACAATGTAGACGGTAGAGGGAATAACCTTTGCAGTAAGGGAGCTCCAGAAAATAGAAATATTTAAATATAAGTGTATACCTATTAAACATAAATTTATATCAAAATGGCCTATTCGGCACAAATTTTGGAAAGAGAACAGATAGGGCATTCTCCTACTTTAAGCACTGTCCTGATGGTAGAAGATGTTCTAAAAGATGCTGGAGAAGTGATGACTTTGGCAGAATTAAAAAGAAGATTGCCTAGAAAGGTTATGCATCAAACTCTAACTCAAATAGTGGATTATCTGCAACTGAGCGGTAAGATTCTTATCGGAACTAAAGGGATTCTCTGGGTATTTGC
>CAYJVI010000001.1:27819-40058 GCA_964373595.1 uncultured Methanosarcinales archaeon
AAGTGATTTGCTTTATTCTGGATATTTTGGATCATAAAGATTATGATAAAAAGTTTGGATATAAGAAGAAATGATTTTCTGGGAACAGGGGGAAAATATTTCGAATCTGATTATGGCCCGATTTACGATTCTCTGGAAGGGCGGCTTGCATACGCCAAAAATGCAAATACTTACAAGTTACGGAAAAGAATCATGGAAAAGATAGAAGAAAAGTTCTCACATGAAATCTCCACCAAGGAAATAAACAGAGCTAGAAAGCACTCTAAAAGAATAAATATCGACGGCCTGAACTCTGGCTTGGCTTTGCCCTAACCTTTATAAATAAACCGCCTTTCTAAGAGTTAGCATGGCTATCAGGAAAAAAAATGCTGAACCAGTTGCAGCAGCAGAACAAAAAAAAGCAAGAATTGCTAAAACTAAAAAGGAAAAAGAAGAAACAGCCATTACTGCCATTCCTAAAACGGTCCAGCCAGAACTGAACATCGCCTTAGTGGGCCATGTCGATCACGGCAAAACCACGCTTACAGAAAGATTGAGCGGGAAGTGGACGGATACGCATTCTGAGGAATTAAAAAGGGGCATCACTATCCGTTTAGGATATGCTGATTTTTCTGTCTACAAATGTGAACACTGCAACTATTACACCACCAAGAAAAAGTGTGTTAAGTGTAATGCAGAGACAGCTTTTGTCAGAAAAATCTCCCTGGTAGATGCTCCGGGACACGAATCGTTGATGGCGACCATGTTGTCAGGGGCGGCTATCGTCGACGGAGCGCTGCTGCTGGTTGCTGCCAATGAAAAATGCCCCCAGCCGCAGACCAAGGAACATTTGATGGCTCTGCACATTTCCGGAATAAAAGATATTATCGTGGTGCAGAATAAAATTGATTTAGTGAGTTATGAGGAAGCGCTGGCAAATTATCAGGAAATCAAAGAATTTTTATCCCAAACTGACTATAAAAATGCTCCGGTGCTTCCCATTTCTGCGCGGGCCAACATTAATATTGATGTGCTTCTTCAGGCCATTCAAGAGCATCTTCTTACACCCCAGCGTGAGGCGCATAAAAATCCGATCATGTTTGTAGCCAGGTCCTTCGACGTGAATAAGCCCGGCGCCAGGCCGGAAAAATTAGTCGGCGGGGTTCTCGGCGGAACCGTCAAACAAGGGAAGTTCAAGGTAGGTGATGAAATTGAAATATGTCCCGGATATCTGGTTGAAGAGAAAAACAAGAAAGTCGCCAAATCCTTGCGGACAAAAATCATCCAGATCTTTTCCGGCGGGGAAGCGGTGGAAGAGATTTATCCGGGAGGAAGCATGGCCTTAGGGACAGTCTTGGATCCGGTTATTGTGAAGTCCGATTCGCTCACTGGTTCGGTGGTCGGCCTGCCGGGAAAAGTTCCTCCGGTCCATTATCAGGTAAACCTGGAGACATTTTTGCTGGAGCGCGTGGTGGGAACAAAAGATGAAACAGAAGTAAAACCGTTGGCCAAAGGCGAAGTCTTAATGCTTAACTGCAATTCTGCAGCTACCGTAGGCGTGGTGGTAGATCCATCGAAAAAAAATACTGTCTGCGTGCTGAAGAAACCTATCTGCGCTTCGCCGGGGGATAGGATCACTATTTCCCGAAGAGTGGGCGATAGGTTTAGATTGATTGGGTATGGGATATTGAAATGATTCAGAATCCTCGACTTCGTCTGCGGATATGGGATTTTGAAGTGATAATCAATCTTTCTCCAGTTCATTAAATTCTCTTTCATAAAATGCAGCATTCTCTTTGTTTATGGTGGCGTAATACCGATTTAATCTTCTAAATTCTTCTTCACCAAAACCCAAAGTAGCGTAGTCTAAAAGCTGGTCCAGAATTCGTTCAATAGTGATGCTTGAAGTTACTTTGTTATCAATGATGCTTTCAACTGATTCATTAACGGAAGGCATGATTTTTTCTATTTTTCTGTTAAGGCCTTCTATTGCTTCAAAAATACTCTCATAATTAGTTGTATGAATCATTATACCTCTCTACAGTAATTAACAATCATTTTAAACTTTCCTCTTTTCTACTAGTCATGGTAAAATTAATCACCTACAATATTGAATATTGCGAGGGTATGGAA
Source organism: uncultured Methanosarcinales archaeon (assembly GCA_964373595.1). Taxonomy (GTDB): domain Archaea; phylum Nanobdellota; class Nanobdellia; order Woesearchaeales; family GW2011-AR9; genus JACPIL01. The sequence goes on from CAYJVI010000001.1 coordinate 29,932, forward strand.
GGGATATGGTATCAATATCTTCAATTTTGGAAAATATTTTTTCCGCCTAAGAATCTTGAAAGAAGGATGGTTACTGCGCTTCATAAGCTAAATCCTGACATATTAGCTTTGATAGAAGTAGATATCGGTTCTTTACGCAGCAGAGGAGAAGATGAAGTCCGTTATTTAGAAGAAAAACTAGGGTTTACTCATTTTGTGGAAAAAGTAAAATACCCTCTGAAAGGTTGGTTGAAGTTATTTCATCATCTGCCCATCCTCGACAAGCAGGCCAATGCCCTGATCTCTCGTTTTCCTTTTACCAAGGTGCGGTATCATGTTTTTCATGAAGGAACCAAACGCATGGTCATTGAAGCGACGGTGAAGTGCCCTAAGACAGTGACTCTCCTGGCTGCCCATCTGGCCTTAGGGAAAAAATCTAGAGCCAAGCAGATTAAAGAGTTAGTGAACATCGTCAATAAAATAAAAAGCCCGGTCATTCTGATGGGTGATTTTAATACTTTTAATGGAGAAGAAGAAATACAAGAATTGCTGCGAAAGACGCATCTAAAAGATTTGATTAGTTTAGATACGAAATCTTTACCGCTGACTGAACCAGCCTGGCATCCCACCCGGAGACTGGATTACATTCTCACTTCTCCGCAGATTAAAGTGAAGAAATATTCGGTGCTGAAATTTCAGTTTTCTGATCATCTGCCGTTGATGATTGATTTTGAGTTTAGGAAAAAGAAGAAATAAGGGAGCAATGTATATAAATCCCAAAATAATCTTTTGACTATGAACAAAATTGCCTTTGCGGTGCTCTCAGCTGGTTTTGGCGCGCAGCTCCTTAAATTGCTCATTTTCTTCTTTAAACACAAATCCTTATCCTGGCATGATTTGGTAGTCACCGGAGGAATGCCTTCTTCACACTCTGCTTTTGTGGTGTCGCTGGCAACTATTGTTTATCTCGAAGAAGGAGTTTCTACCGCTTTTGTGATTAGTTTGGTAGTAGCGTTCATCGTATTGCGGGATGCCTTTGGCGTGCGCAGAACCGTCGGCATGGAGGGAAAACAGATCGAAAAGCTGTTGAAGCTGCATAAACTGAAGTCTAAATTTCACTATTCCCTGGGGCATACCCCGTCGGAAGTGGCGGCCGGAGCAGTAATCGGTTTGGGAATTTCGTTACTCGTTTTCTTCCTCACTTAGTGGTTTCTCTAATATAGTAAAATGCGATAATTTGGTTACACTGATTGTATTACGATGTTATTCATTATCGACGCATTTTACTTATTAGATAAGCGTGATGATAACATTGCACAAAATAGGGAAACTGCCTCATTTGTGCACCAATAAAGTAGTTTCTTCATTGTGTGCATTAATCACGCTTATCTATAAATCTACCGAAAGATTTATAAACAAAAGAGCTGGACATTTAAGGTTAACGCTGAAGTATTTAGTATCCGGGGGTGGTGGAGCAGATACATGATACGAAAAACCCTCAAAGAATGCCCTGAATGTGTCAGCAAGAATATTTTTAGAGACGTTGAGAAAGGGGAAACTATCTGCCGCGACTGCGGTTTGGTCATTGAAGACCGCATGGTTGATTTCTCGCAGGAATGGAGAAGCTTCGAAGATGATGGCGGACAGGAAAGCAAGCGCAGAACCGGAGCCCCTGCAAGCGCGACTCAATTTGACCAGGGACTAGGAACGGAAGTAGGAACAACTGCAGATTTCTATAAGCTTGGGTCGGATAAAGAACGGGATAGATTTTTCCGCCTGCGAAAATGGAATATTCGCATCAGCACTGCTATCGAACGAAACTTAAAAGTAGCTCTTGCTGAATTGAAGAGAGTCAGTTCGTATCTGCGCCTGCCCAAATCCGTGGAAGAAGAAGCTGCGCGTATTTATCGTTCTGCAGTCCAAAAGGGGTTGGTGCGCGGGCGTTCCATGGAATCAGTGGTAGCAGGAGCATTGTATGCTGCTTGCAGACGCCATGAAATTCCCAGAACTCTTGATGAGATGGGCGAAGCGTCCGGCATTGAGAAGAAAGAAATTGGAAGAACCTATCGTTTTGTAACTCGCGAATTGGAGATCAGCATTAGGCCGAGTAATCCTGCAGATTATATCCCCCGATTTGCCTCGGCCTTGAAATTAAGCCCGGAAACGCAGTCGGAAGCAGTGGAAATTTTAGAACAAGCTCGTGATATCGAATTGACTTCCGGTCGGGGGCCTACGGGAATTGCTGCTGCTGCCTTGTATGTCGCATCGCTTATTCACGGAGAAAAACGAACGCAGAGAGAAGTAGCGGATGTAGCTGGCGTTACTGAAGTTACCATTAGAAATCGCTACAAAGAATTGATTAAGAAGTTAAAATTAGGGAAACAAGTGGAGAAAAGCAAGAAGAAGTAATTATTTATTTTTCTAGGTGATTAAGGTGGTTTTGATTGTTGATGAGTATACCCAACAGTTTGCTGTGGGGTTTTTGATTATTAAAGGAAATCTAAAATGAATCTTTCGCCAGAATTAAAACAACAACTAACAGAACAAAAGAAACAATGCGTCTCCTGTAAATTGATTTCCCAAGAGATTCCCAGCAAGATTGTATTTGAAGACGACAAAACTATCGCTCTGTTAGACATTTATCCCGCCGTAAAAGGACATACTTTATTCATGCTCAAAGAGCATTATCCCATGCCGGTGTATGTTCCCAAAGACGAATTGGCCCATAAATTTGGTCTACTTCCCGGTTTAAGCAAAGCGGTCAAGTCAGCGATGGTAAAAACGGGAATGAATGTCTTTATAGCCATGGGCGGGGCAGCCGGACAGCAATCATATCATTTCATGGTTCATCTTTTACCGAGAGAAAATGAAGACAAATTTTTTAATTTCCTGCTCAAGAAAGGAGTACCGATAACTGGTGAAGAAGCAGCAGTATTATCTGCTGCGGTGGAAAATGTTTTAGGCCGCCCCGTTTCTCCGGGAACAAAACCGGCGTTCTTAACTTCTATCACCGAAAATTCCACTATCATCCATGAGGATGAAAAAGTGTTGTGCGTCATCCCTGACCAAAGCAGCGCTAAAGGGCATGTAGTCATTTACAGCAAAACGGAAGAGAAATATATCGAAATGCTTTCTTCGGAAGACAGCGCTTATCTATTTGAGACAGCTTCTGCTCTCAGCAGAATTATCTTTGAGCAATTCAAGGCGCAGGGCACTAATATTCTCCTGATGTCCGGAGAATCAGACGATAATCTTAATGGCAGATTAGCGCTTCATATTTTACCTCGCTGGCAGAATGATGTATTGCAAGGATTAGTCTGGGAACCGAAAAGACCGAATTATAACCTTGATGATGTCGCATCTAAAATTAAAGATAAGGCCTGGAAGGTAAAATTTGAGAAAAAAGTTCAGAAAGATATAAAAGTTGAAAAGGCTGCTGGAGCAGCAGCATCAACGGTGCAGAAAGAAATAATGGACGCTATTGCCATGATTAGAGGAAGATGATGGAACCGCTGCTTATAGCTCATGCTGAAGATCCGGACGGAATTCTTGCCAGAACTTTAATGATGCGCCAGTTTCCTTCGGGACAAAAACATGTTTTTGTCCGCTATGATCGTATTGTCCAGGCTTTTGAAGAAGCAATTACCGAAGCTGAAGGGTGCAGTTCTGTGTATGTAGCGGATGTAGATCCTAATCTACGGCTGATACAAGCAGGCGGCTCTGATTTTGCCCTTCTGGAAAAACTTGCAGAAGGCAGGGAAGTCTATTGGTTCGATCATCATGATGATACCTTGCAGAATAAAGATAAGCTGGCAGAGTTAGGCATTAAAGTGCATCACCAAAAAAAGCAATGTGCTGCTCTCATCATTGCCCAGCATTATCGTTTACCAGATAGTTATGGCCGGAAATTAGCTAAAATAGCTCAGGCGCATGATCATAAAAATTCTTCTGACGATCACCAAAATATCCGGATAGGAGATGAACTGGAGAAAATAATTGCTCTCGGAAATGAAAGATTAGATTATGGTTTATTATTGGTTCTTGCCGAAGATTTGCAAAAGGAAAAGTGCTTTGATGAAAAGTATAAATTACAACCGCGGTGGCAGTATTATGTAAATCAATTTGACAAAAGAAAGAAACAAGCATATGCTGAACTGGATAATAGCGTTGAAATAATAAAAGTCGGCCAATATAATGTTTTGTTTGGATATTCTTCTCCATTGCTTTCACAGAAGCCAGGGCCTTTTCATCTTAGGGAGAAATATGAAAAAGATTCAGATATTTTTGTGTGCTTGTTCAAGTCTCCTGTCAGAAATCATCTTGTCCTTACCAATAAAGAAGTGTCCTTCCCGGTAGTTCCGTTCGTTCAAGGACTCGGTGGCGGGGGCAGGGGCAATGGCGGAGGATTTACTTTAGATTACGACATCACTCCAGAAAATTACGCTATGGTCAAAGAGATGCTTCTTTCTCAGATGGAGAACTATTCAAAGTGATTCAGCATAACTCCGCGCTAACTGAAAATACTTTTTAGCATCATTGATGGTTTTATCTTTTTCTTCCCTAGTCAAATTCACATCGTCGGAAGTGAAACAATTAATTTTTCCCCTGATGTAGGCCCGATAACACTTATAGAAATCAAGAAGTTTGGAGATATCTCCATCATTGCTTAAGATCTGGTATTCCTGGATGAATTTCCGCGATAATTCTTTTCTTCCATGAAAATCCAGATCCATGGCCATGAAGGCGATTTCCGCGATAACATCAGAACAAGGGAAGCGTTTGTTAAAGACGATACCATCAAAGATTAATGGCCCTGCGGAAGTAATAAACACGTTTGCAGAATGAAAGTCGCCGTGGCAGTGTTTGATCTTATTTTTTTCCACCCGTTGAGCAAATATGGCCTTATTTTGTGGTATGAACCGATTAATCTTTGACTGCATAAACGCAAAATCTTTTTCGGAAATGATCTTTTGCTGGTACTTTTCCGTCTGCTGGAAATTTTCATCCCAGTTGAATTGCATCGCCTCTACTGAACCAAAAGAAGCAGTTTCTTCATCCGTGATTGCTTTTTGATGAAAATCAAATATTTTTTGGGCTAATTCTTGCAAATGTTCTGAAGAAATCTTATTCTTACCCAAAACTTCAGACATGATTGAAGAAGGATCAAGCTGTTTCATTTTCACTGCATATTCGATTACTTCTCCGGGGCCGTCTACCATGACGTTGCCTTTGTGATCTTTGTTGATGGTAACAACGCCAAGATACAGTTCAGGAGAAATGAGGAAGTTATAGCGGACTTCTTTCTCACACTGGTCTTTTCTTTTTTCCAGCGTGGAAAAGTCAAGAAAGCCAAGATTTAAAGGCTTGTTGAATTTATAGGCAAAATCTCCCGTGAGAAAAACCACTGAAACGCCGGTAATAATCCTTTGGATATTGCTGGCGGGATGCGGGTATGCAGAAGGTCTTTCTAGTGCGGAAATAATTTCGCCTACTAACTCTGCCATTCCTTCTTTTTCCAAACACAACCTATATAAATCTTTAGAAATTGTATATCATTATATGGCTCATGCCGGCGATAGAGTCAAGGTAACTGCTAAAAAGAGAGCAGAGGAAGGAATTTTAATGCCCAGTACAGATAAAAATATTATTCTGCTTAAACTAGACAATGGTTATAATGTTGGTTTTGAAAAGAAAGAGGCGGTCAAAATTACTGTTCTTAAAAAGGAAGCGGAGAAGAAAAAACCTGTCTCTAAAGCAGTAAAAAACCCCCATCTTCCTACTCTTGCTATTCTCCATACCGGTGGAACCATAGCTTCCAAAGTAGATTACAGGACCGGCGGGGTAGCTGCAGAGTTCAGTCCTCAGGAATTGCTGTCGCTGTTTCCGGAGCTTCAGAATATCGCTAACCTTGAATCCGAGTTAATCGCCCAGATGTGGAGCGATGACTTGCGGTTTGCTCATTTTCCCTTGATTGCGGCTGCTATCGAACGGCAAGTAAAGAAGGGTGTGAAAGGGATCATTATCGGCATGGGAACGGACAATTTAGCGGTAGCTTCTGCAGCCTTGTCCTTCATCGTCGAAAAATCTCCTGTTCCTATTGTCTTTGTTGGCGCACAACGTTCTTCCGACCGTGGAAGCAGCGACGCGGCCATGAATCTCGTTTGCGCGGCAGAATTTGCAACTAAAACTGATTTTGGCGGAGTAGCTATCTGCATGCACCAACAATCCAGCGATACTCTCTGCGCCATCCTGCCTGCCGGTAAAACCTACAAGCTCCATTCTTCCCGAAGGGATGCATTCAAATCGATCAATGATACACCTATCGCTAAGGTCGATTATAAAACCAGGGCGATACAATTTCTAAAGAAAGACTACCCAAAAAGATCAGATAAACTGATCGTAAAACCAAAAATGGAGGATAAGGTAGGATTGCTCAAAATTCATATCAACATGTTCCCAGAGCAATTTTCCTTCTTCAAAGGATATAAAGGCTTAGTGCTTGAAGGAACCGGGTTAGGACATACTCCCGGACAAGCGCCGAATAAAGAATGTGTCATCCATAAAAAAATCTATCCGGCAATAAAAAAACTAGTTGATTCTGGTTGTGTAGTAGTTATGACCACCCAATGCTTATTTGGCGGCGTAAATATGAATGTCTACGACAAAGGCCGGGATCTGCTGGAGCTTGGTGTCATTCCAGGAAAAGATATGCTGGCCAATACTGCATTGGTAAAATTATCCTGGCTACTGGCAAATTATCCCCGTGAAGAAGCTACAAAATTAGTTGGCCAAAATCTTCGCGGAGAAATATATGAACGCCTGCAGTTTGAAGAAGATTTTGTATAAATTAAGGTGATGCTTATGAAAAAAATGGTGATGGGGTTGCTGGTTATAGTAAGCGTGTTTATTTTTTCCTGCACGCCGACGGCAGAACAATGTTCTGCGGATAGTGATTGTGTCCCTGCGCAATGCTGCCATCCTGCCGGAGCGGTGAACAAAGAGAATGCTCCCGATTGCCGCGGAGTTTTATGCACGGCCGTCTGTGAAGGGCCTTTAGATTGCGGTGCAGGGGAAATCAAATGTGTTTCTAACCGTTGTACTGTGGTGGCGTTGCAGTGATTCCTAGCAACGTTAAAGAGGTAATTCGTGATTTTGTGTTCGGCATGGAAGACGGTTTAGTCTCCAATCTTGGGTTGGTGTTGGGAGTATATGTTGGCGGGGGAGATGCTTTTACGATCATTCTTGCAGGAGCTGCCAGCATGTTTACAGGAGCTTTTTCCATGTCTGCAGGAAGCTATCTTTCTTCCAAATCGCAGCGGGAAGTATACGAAGAAGAGATAAAAGCTGCCAAAGAGGATTTACTCCAGAATCCAAAGAAATGCTATTTAGAGATGAAATCAGCGCTCAGAAGTGAAGGATTAGGTAAGGAAGAGATAGCAGTATTATTTAGGAAATCGTCGAAATACCAGCATCCAGAATTTGTCTGCAATTACATGGTGCAGAAGAAGGTAGGCATTTCCAAAGAGAAATTAGAAGTCCCGCTCAAGAACGCCTTTACCATGTTTTTGTCATTTCTTCTTGGCTCTTCGTTTCCTTTAGCTCCTTTTCTGTTTTTGCCTTTATTTCCTGCAGCTATTACTGCCGCTGTTTTAACTATGGCTGCTTTATTCGGAGTGGGATGGGCTAAGAGCTTATATGCCAAATTAAGCAGGTTTAAGTCGGGGATGGAAGTGGTTTTTATCGGCTTAGGCGCTGGACTGATAGGTTACTTGGTCGGCTGGGCGGCCAGGTATTTAGGATAGGATAAATTATCATATATTCTTCAGTAGCTATATACATAATATTTAAATAATTTAAACCATTTTAGTAAGAATTGAGGGATGTTAGACTACCATATTATTGATCAAATAAGGAGGAGGGAAGCTTGGGAGCCGGAACCATTGTATTTACCGCTCTACGAACCTGCGCCACTTCCTGGAGAAAAGCAAGGTGATGGCGATGGAAGAGTGGTCATTCCCATTATTCCTGACGAGAAAAAAGATAATCCCGGGATAGAAGTCATTGAGCTTTCTTCTTACTATCATTCTTCATAAGAAACATTTTTAATATTTTGTTCTTCTAACCCTTTAATGAAAGGAATCCCTCCATCATTCTTTGCCCGAGAAACAGTTACAGTAGCTCAGGAACTTCTCGGTAAAATTATTTCTGTCAATGGAATGCAGGCACGGATAGTTGAAACGGAAGCATATGGGAGAGATCCAGCGTCGCATGCGTACACAAAAACAGAACGAAGCGCTTTGATGTATGATACTCACGGTCATGCGTATGTGTATTTGATTTACGGAATGTACTGGTGCCTGAATTTTACTACCGATAAAAAAGAGGCGGGTGCAGTGTTAATCAGAGCGGTTGAACCACTTACGGGTATAGAAAAAATGAAAAATAATCGGAAAACAGAAAAAATAACTAATCTCTGCTCAGGTCCGGGAAAATTATGCCAGGCTATGGGGATTGATAAGAACTATAACGGGTTAAGATTAGGGAAAGAAATCAAAGTTTGCGATGACGGATTTAACGTAAGAAAAATTGCTTCAAGTTCTCGTATTGGAATTAAAGACGCGCTTGATTTACAGTGGCGATTCTTTATTGAAAGCAATGGGTTTGTGAGCAAAGTGAAGATTAATAAATAACAGGCAGAATTACTGATTCTATGCGGGGGTGGGAGAGCGGCCAAATCCGCCACCTTGAGATGTAGTAAATCTACACAAGAAGGGGTGGTCCCTCAGTGGGTACGCGTGTTCGAAATGCCTAGAATGGAACGAAAGTCACGTCCCCCGCACTCTTTACAATGCCAGTACTCTCATTTGATGACCTGATCATGAAAGTGTTTGATAAAGTAGATTTTGCGCTAGGAGAACGCAACTTTGAACAAGCAAGGTACTGGTATGATAAAGGCTGCAATCTTTATAACCAACATCCTGCCAGAAATAAGTTCATCGAAGCACGAAAAGAAGATCTGTACCGGACTTTATTTGAAAGATAATCACAAAACTATAGATAACTGCGTAGGTTATATCACATTTGACGCAGTTATCTAATAAGTAAACTGCGCTTGTTGATGTGCTATATCCAGCACAGTTCACTATATAAATATCCGATACTTCTTATCTCCATCATGCCCCTGCTTAGAAATATTCGACAAAAAGTTATTGGAACACGAAACTGTATGCCTCTCAAGAAAAACAAGTTTTCTAAGAATGGCAGATCATTAGTATGCATTGAAAAATCTTCTAAACCAATTGAACAACGTGTTAAAGCAGCTCTTGATGCCCTTGGCGGCATTAAAAAAGCGATCAAAAAAGGAGATTCGGTATTGCTCAAGCCAAATTTTGTCTTCCCTAATCCTCCGCCCTGCACTACCTCATTAGATTTTCTCCTTGCGGTCATAAAATTATGTTATCAAGCAGGCGCATCCCAAGTGGTGGTCGGAGAAAGTTCTGCCTATTGGCAGGATACGGAAAAAGTTATGCGAAAACTTGGTGTTATCGAACCAATACAAAAAGCCGGCGCAAAGATAGTCTTTTTTGATCAAGGAAACTGGGTGAAAGTACGGTTAAACAGTCCTCTGCTAAAAGAAGTTGCTTTTCCCGGGGAAGCGTTTAAGCACGACAAAATTATTTATCTTCCAAATATGAAAACGCATCGGCTGGCAAGATTTACTCTTTCTCTAAAACTAGCCTACGGTTTTCTTAGCACGCGCTACAGAACGGCGCAGCTTCATTTTGTAAATCTGGAAAAGAAAGTTGCTGACGTGAACAAAGCAGTGCATCCCGATTTGATCATTATGGACGGCCGGAAATGTTTTGTCACCGAAGGCCCTTCTTACGGGCAAGTTGAATTTCCCAATGTTATTCTCGTATCTGGCGACAGGATTGCCATCGACATCGAAGCGCTCAAGATTCTGAAAAGCTATAATGCTAAGAACAAACTAGAATTTGATGACCCCTTCGAGTATGAGCAGATACAAAGGGCCGCAGAATTAGGATTAGGAATAAAATCGAAAGAGGAAATTGAAGTGGTGCGAAAGTGAACCATCGGCACAGTTCTTTTTCTGAGTGATTTCCGTGTCCTACTTCGTTTTGGCGGCC
>CAYJVI010000002.1:0-31997 GCA_964373595.1 uncultured Methanosarcinales archaeon
GCTTTTCTATACTCCAAAATATCATTAAAGTGCTTCAGAAAGCTAAACAATTACGTGAAAAAGACCGCAGAAAAATCAGTATTTTGTTTATCCTAACCCAAATTCTGCCACCACTTTATAAATCGGCCCTTCCGGTGTCAATTCACTTTCGTACAAAATCAATCTGTCCACGGTCATTTTCCCAAACTCTTTCTTTTCCACGCCTCTCAAAAATTCCTGTAATTTTTCCTTATTCTTTCCCGTTTTAACTCGGGCAATAGTCAGATGGGGAATTTCCTCCTGGTGATCATTCTTTTTAATATAGTTCAACTCTTTATCGACTGCTTTCATCAACACTGCCAACGAAGAATCTTCTACCCCAATCCAAACCACATTTATCCTCTCCAGGGATGGAAAAACACCCGCGCCTTTCACAGTTATTTCTGATTTCTTATTATTACCGGCAACTTTCTGCAGTTTCTCTTGAATTTCGGGAATTTTGGTATCAGCAACATCGCCCAGAAATTTAAAAGTAAAATGTACCTTTTCCAAAGAAACTAATTTCAGCTCTGCGCCGGTTTCCACTAAACCCTGCACTACTGGGGCAAGAGCCTTCTTAATTTCCTCAGAAATCGGTACAGCAACGAACAACCGTTTCATTCTCTACTTCTCTTCGCCGAAATCTTCCGTTTCCTCGTACTTATGCTCATGCTCAGTCGCTTCCTCTTCCAGTTCCCTGGCAGAAATCGTGGCATATCCTTTGCTTTCCGGCCGTTCTAGTTTTTTCACCGATTCCGCAAAACCCACATTGGCTAAAACTTTAGTGACTCTTACCTTTAAGAATTCTCCTTTGGCAGCTCCGGGAACAAACAACACAAATCCCTTCACCTTTGCGATCCCATCACCCTTGCCGCCTACGCCGGTGATGTATACGTCGTATTCTTCTCCCACTTTCACGGGAGCTTCATTTCCATTCATGTCTTTATGACCTCCTTGAAATTTTTGTTGAAAAAAGAGGGGTTACTATAAAAAGCTAATGTCAAAAAACATATTGGCTAATATCTTTGAACTAAATCTTCAAGAACATCTAATTTCACGCCAGCTTCATTCAACCATTTCCTGGCCAGTTCACCCTTCTGGTATCTTCTTCTGGCTACTACTCTTTCAATCCCTGAGTTTATGATTGACTTTGTACAATCCCTGCAAGGTTCCATTCCAACATACAAAGTCGCACCTTCAACATCGACGCTATGCTTAGCTGCTTGTGAAAGGGCATTCTGTTCGCAATGAGCTGTCCTAATGCAATGTTGAGAATGAGATTTATCTTCATTTATTCTCTCCTCCATTAAATGGCCTGCTTCGTCACAATGGGACAAGCCAGCTGGAGCGCCCACATATCCTGTAGCTAATATCTGCCTATCTTTTACAATCACCGCAGCCGCCATTCCCCTATCGCACGTTCCTCTTTTTGCTACGGCGTCCATTATTCCCAAAAAATACTCATCCCAGCTTGGGCGTTCCAGCGCTTTTAATATATCATTTACCTGAGAATAAAGCACCCTTTCAGTTCCAACTCCATGGTTAAAGATATGATGTTGAACCTGCGGAATACATAATCCCACTTGCTGGCCGGCATCAGCAGTATAAAAGGCTCGCGAATCGCGTTCAGCGAATTCGTCTAAACTAATCTGTTCTCCTTCTTTTTTTCTCGCGTTGAATCGTTGCCATCGGTCATATAATGGCGCATGGACAGCAATAAGAGAAAAACGCACCTTGCTTCGTAAAGACTTTACTTCATCTGGATGCCGTATTGAATCGATAACATAACGCGTATTGGCAGCAAGTTTGTTCATAGTCCTTTCTGCAAGAACATTATTGCCATGTCCTTCTCGTAGTTCTCTTCCCAAGGCGATTAAAGTTTCAGTCTTATGATCTAATCCTCTGGCGGTTGCTTCTTCCCGGATAGTATCAGAAAGAGAATGATACTGAAAACCATACTGGTCTTTTAAGTAAGCTGCAACCGTGCCTTTTCCACTGCAATCAAAGCCTACTAAACCAATGATGGGATTAGCTTTTAATTGGTACATCTCGTCTGCCATGATTATCTTTTCCCAAAGGTCTTTTTAAGGATTATTAGCTTAGAAAAGATGTATCAAAAAACATTTTTCGAATAAAGTTGCAAAAGATTAATTAAGAGCTGATTTTCAGGTATAAAAATGACCGAAAATCCATTCAAAGCGTATGTTGTGACTGGAGCTGCTGGATTTCTTGGCTCGCAGATGGTCTGGCACTTGCTTAGGGAAGGCAAAGGAGTAATAGCTACTGATATGAAAGAACCGTGGTGGCTTGCACAGTATCAACAGAAATATGGGAGAGCTCTCAAATTTGAGCCGGCAAACCTTACCGACAAAAACTCGTTAGAAGAAGCGCTCAAAAATACAAGGTATCTTTTTCACTTTGCAGCACTCTTTAATCATAGCGCCGATCTAAAACTTCTCATGGATGTAAATGCAACAGGAACTAAAAACGTGTTTACTGCCGCGCTTCATAATAGCATTGAACGAGTTATCCATATCGGAAGCATGTCTGTCTATGGACATGATCAGGTTGCAGAAAATGATTCAAAATATGCTATAACAGAAGAAAAAAAAACTAACCCGGCTGATCCGTATGCAAAATCCAAACAAGTCAGCAGGGAAATTGCTGCTGGTTTCAATGGTAAAGGAGGTCTCGAAGTAGCCATTGTTGATCCTGCCGGTATTTTCGGCCCTTACAGTTACTATGGCAATGCAGAATTGATCGACATGCTGCTAAAAGGAGCGATGCTTCTTCCTGACGGAGGAAAACACCGAGCTTCCATGGTCCATTCTCGGGATGTAGTTAGAATTTGTGATTACCTGATGCATCATCCTGAACTTTCCTCAGGACAAGACCCGCAAAAAATATCGTATTTGGCATCTGACACTACCCCCGTAACTGGAAAAGAATTGCTGGAAATGATTTGGAATGAAATTCCGGAAAAACTACAAAAAACAACTTTGAAAGCAATAACCAGAACAATTCCCTTAAAAAGATGGTTTGTCAAACCTATTGCCAGAATTTCTAAGCAGTATCAAATAATGTATGGTTTTGGAGATCATTCGGCTAGTCCGGAAAAAATTCTCAGCTTAGGTTATGAACTACAATTTCCGGAAACTAAACAAACCATAAAAGAAGTTATGGATTGGCATAAAGAAAAAGGACTTATGCACAAGAAATGAAGAAAAACACTTCATTTCTGTGCCGAAAATAACTCTTGTGGGTTATTTTCAAAACTTTAATAAATAAGTTATCTCCAGGGATATACATGGACAAGGAAAAAGTAGTGGTTGTTGGCGCTGGTTTTGGCGGATTAACCGCGGCATTAAACATAGCTAAGGAACGTCCGGATAAAGAAGTGATTCTAGTTGAGGCTCACGATAAAGTAGGCGGTCTGGCGCAAGCTTGGCAGCGAACTCCTAAATTGGAAGGGGGAAAGTATGACCAACAAAAAGTAAGAACAACATATGAACTTACTCACGCTATCTCCGGAATGCATGAAGGAGGAACATTCTACAACTATTTCAAAGATTTAGGTGTTGACTGGGATAGGATTGGAGGAATGGGAGCTTATTCCAGATTTGCACAATATATCACTCCCAAAGAAAAACCGTTGATATGGTTAAACACTCTCGGTGAAAATTATATCAATCTGTCCCGGAATTATCCTGGGAAACTAAAGGAAATAAATGGATTCTTTAAATTTATGTGCGATATGGAAGAAGAGCGCCGGCCTTCTTCTGAATTTAAAAAAAGTTTAGAGGAAAGAGTAGCGCCTTCCATTGAAAGATTGCCTCTTCCTCAATTGGCAAAATTCCCATTCCAAGCCGCACTATTTGGATTTACCAGGCCAAATTTTGTTAAATATCGCAACCATACCTTTGGGGATATACTTGACAAATTCTTTAAAGGAAATGATTCGGATACGGAAAAAATCAGGACCACTTTATCCATGTTATATGCATATATTGTTTTGCCCCCTTCTCAAGCATCGGGAAATTTAATGTCCTTGATGCTTCTGACGTATGCGTTTGATGGGGGTCCGCAAGCTCCTTTAAAAACTTCTTTCCAAGGAATCCCTGATGAATTTGCCAGAACCATAAAAGAAGTATATGGGGGGCAAGTCAAATTAAATTCAAAAGTGACCGGAATAGAAGTTGACCATGGAAGAATAAGCAAAGTAAGAGTAAACCGGAAGGGAAGACATAACAAAGAATATACTATAGATACGAACTGCGTGGTTCTTGCTGGCGACATAAATACCATGGTCATCAAACTTTTAAGAGATAATTTGCCCCAAAGATATATCAACAAACTTGAAAGGTATGAAATGTCGCTTTCACTGATGGCCACGCACGTTATTACTGATTTACCTTTAGAACAGATGAGGGATAAACTAGATTATGCTGCAAATATAATTGCTTCTTCCAATGCGGCAATAGAATTGGAAAATGAACATAATTTTCCCTTAGAAGGAGATCTTTCATCCGGAGAATTTGTGATTTATGTAAATACTCCGACCTTGCTCCGCCCGGATGCCGGTCTTATAACCGAAAGAAGAAAAGGGGGCAAGCCGATAAGAGACCTTCATTTAATTGACATAGTCATGCGCAGTAGAAATTATGGAATGTTAAAACATCTTAAAAGCAGCGACCCGCAAGGATATCAAAATTTGAAAAAGAATTATATGGAAAGGATGATTGAAATTACTGATAAAATGCTTATTCCAGGTTTATCAGAAAGAATTTTACACAGAGAAATGTACACCGGAGCTACATTTGATGATTATGGCAACCCGACTGAAGGATCCATATTTTCAATTGCGCCCACCATTGCCGGGTTTGTTCCCAACAGACCTTCTGTATATCTGCCGATCGAAGGGGCTTTCCTGGCCGGATCTGCAATTCTTGCTGGCGGGGTCGGTGGTGCAATAGACGGATCCCGGGCAGCAGCTAGAGAAGTTATCAAATATCTTAAATAAATATGAAAAATAATCTAAAAAAAATAAAAAAATTCTGAATTTTATTCTGCGTCTCTGATGCCGCCTTCGAGAACTTCAAATACAGTTTCGCCGTCAGCAAGATTAGGGGCATCAATCAGCTTCGCAACTCTCGTTCCTTTCCTGCCTTTTCGCAGGTAAATCCTGAAGGTAGAGGCATGCGCCACGATGTGACCGCCAATCGAGGTGGTAGGATCGCCAAAGAATTGATCCGGCTTGGCCATCACTTGGTTGGTCACATACACACAAACGTTATAGGCGCTGGCAACTTTTGCCAAGGCGTGCATGTGCCTATTCAATTTCTGCTGGCGCTCTGCTAAAGTACCTCTGCCAATGAATTCAGCCCGAAAATGCGCGGTCAGCGAATCGACTACCACCAAGCGGACATTCTTTCCCTGCTTGGCGATCAAGTCTTCAATCTTTTCCGTCAGCAGCATCTGATGATCAGAATTATAGGCTCTTGCCACCATAATTCTGGAAAGTACATCTTCTACATCAATACCTGCGCCTTCCGCAAACTGCTTTATCCTTTCTGGACGGAAGGTGTTCTCAGTATCAATGTACACTACTGTCGCAGTAGAATCTTCTTTCAGGGCATTGACTGTTAATAGATGGCCTATTTGCGTTTTTCCGGAACCAAATTCACCAAAGCATTCCGTGATAGCTCCGCTTTCAAACCCGCCACCCATTAAAGTATTAAAACTTGCAGAACCGGTGGAAAGCTTGGTGACCGATTCTCGCCGCCGCAATACATCCATGCCCGTTTCAAAACCCATCTTCATGCTGTCTCTTGCGGCATTAATCATTTTCCGCGCTACTGCTTCTGAAACGCCGGCAACTTCCACTAATTCGCCTATGGAAGAAACGGCAACAGACATAAGATCATTATATCCTGCGCTTTCCAGCTTTTCTGCCGTTGCGGCTCCGACGCCCGGCAAATCCGTTAAGGTTAATTTTTCCATTTTTAACACTACTTTTGCTTCAGTCATGGTTAATTTACACCCCCTTTAAATAAATCTTGCTCCTGCAGTACCACATGCTCGTACGCTTTCTGTAATACTACCTGCGCTTTCGGCAAATCAGTTATACGCAAAGAATTGGTAGACTGCCACTTCCCGGTCTTATCCGTATAGCTTCTCTCAATGGAAATTGTCTTGTATTCGGACTCTTCCCCATTTGCTTTTTGGCTCTTGTTGTGCCATACTGTTGCAGAAATAGCTCCTGCCCTAAATTTTTTTTCAGGGAAATTTCCCTGTACTTGTTGTGTTTGTGTCATTTTCGACACCTCTTGCTTTCGCATTTTATTTCAAACCACGGCTAATTTTAACCATGGCGAGGCGCAACTCATTTTGAGCTGCTGGGATACTGAGGCTTGGGGTTGTTTATATAGTCTAGCCGGGGTTGTCCAGTGCGGGAGTGGGTAGGTCAAGAATGGCTAAAATAAGAAAATTTTTGAGAATTACTGGTTAATGAGGTTTGTCCAGTGGGTTGTCCAGTGGATGAGATTTCCTACTTATTTTAGTATTGTCTGAGAAATAGATATCAATATCAGAAACTCTTTCCCCATTTTCATTCATTTCTAATCCCATACAGCTCTGCTTTAGCTGATAAGGATTCACATCCAGAGTCGCTCTTACCAAGTAGCCTGAAAACCTTATTTCGTGTACTGCAAAGATAGGATGTCGAAATATTTCCAAGTCTCGCGAATACTTTGTATAGATTACTGAAAATTCAGGATGCGTCGCTTCAAGTGACTTGATGACTCTGTCAACATACATCTTCAAGTCCATTTTATTGTAAGACTCGCTCCAGATTTCTAAATCTATATATTCTTTCTTGAACAGATGCATTACTCTTTGGACTAACGACAGCTGTGACATAAAAATCATGAATTAGGAACTCATTTATAAAAATAACTAAGAAGAACGTTGCTTAACCCCTCTTCGGCACATATAACATCTCACCTTTCACCCAAAATTCGAAAGAGGCTATACGTTTTTTCCTTACGTCTTCAAAGACTAACGTAAATCTATCTTTTCGGACGCCATCAACATAAATATTATCCTGGGGGCAAATAAAATCTAAACAAACCCCTTCTTCTTTAAATCTTTTATTTAATGGGCCGATGTATAATGAACTGAAATATCCGCTCCTTGGATCAACAACTGTATCTTTTTCTAAAGTATTTTCTAAAAGGCCGCCATATAAGGAATTTGGATTTTCGGTTTTAGAACCAGTAAATGTGATCTTTCCTCCATCATCACGCACAATAGTTATACATTTATCTCTCGCAACAACTTCTCCTTCAAAAAGCACTAAACCACCTAAATATCCCCGGGAAATGGCAATAAGATTATTGTGGGCCGCTTTCTCTCTTTTTTGAGTATCATACCCCAACTCCATCAACTTACTAACCAGCTTATCTTCCATTCTCCAATCGAGCAAGCTCTTCTTCAGGCTTTGCCCTGGCTACCATCTGCACATTGAATTCTAACCGTGAGAAATACTCATTCCTCTTCACACTGCCCAATAATTTCAACTGCTCGCCCAGCAGATCAGCTTTCACATCCTCAAATCGCGCCGCATTCTCTTTATAGTCAGCAATTTCCTGTTCCGTTTTTTCCAGCAGATGATTGGTTTGATTCTTCCACAAGACGCTGCGAATATTTCCTGTTCCGTCATCTAACACCAGATTCATAACGTAGGACAGAGCCGGCTGGACTCCCCCGTGCTCTGCGCACTGAAATGCCCCTGCTGATTCCGTTACCCGCTTAGCGCACTGGGAGCAAACTGGAAAAAAACGCGGATCAAATACCTGCACTATCGTGCCTACAATCTCAACATTAGCATCTCCTTCGCGCAGCCCCTCAATTTTCCTGCGCTCAAACGAAGTTCCTTCGCGCACTGAAGAGACTATTTCCCCTTCAGGATTTACGACCATGCTTCCCTGATTCCCTAAATGAATCTCCCGGTCATTATTATTGTTGTTTTCACGGACATAAGCATCTTTTACCAACAGGACATCTCCTTCAGCAACATGCCGCAGCGAATCTACCTGATCATTCCAAAATACCACCCGTACGGTGCCGGTATCATCGCCAAGAATAAGCGAACAAACTCTTCCGGTGCGGTCTTCCTTAGCAAATTCCCGCACTTCAAATTTCCGCACCACTTTTCCCACGGTAGTGACATTGCGCATGCCTGCGTACACTTCCTTTATTTTCAGCTTGCGCTGACTAAGGCTAACCAGTTCAACCCCTAGTTCATTGGCGACAATATGGGCCGCTCCTTCCTCGCTTATTAAGCCGGAGAGCTCATTGATTTTTGCTTTCAGCCTTTGCTCTAATTCATCTGCAGCAATTTTGCCGCTGGCAAGAATTTTCTGCTTTATATCTGCTAAAGGAATTTTATACATGACCACCACCCCGTGTCCTTTACATAAAGTACATTCTTTAAAATGATTTATATGGTTGAGCATATAACTCTTCATATGCTGATAAAATCGAGGCCAAACTTATAGCGGATCGGAACAAAGACGTTGTTTTCAAAAATGGCATAGCTATTAGGGCTTTCCACGCAGAAAGGAACTTTTCTTTGCTTTTCCACAAACCGTTCGCTTTCACAGCTGCTAAATTTCCAATATGGAGGTTTTACCTTATCTAAACAATCCTGAAGATTATCTGCTGATTTACATTCATCCACTAATTTCTTTGCTATTTCCTGCAGCTGGAAATACTCATCAAAATTATAATTAAGGTTAACGCGGAAATGCAATTGCAGAGAATATTTGTTTGTTCCTGAACCAGAAATGATTGTAGTATTCCCTGCTTTTCCAACCAATTCATTTCCCTGATGGGAAACAGCATAATTCTGGCCTGAGCCGTACTGTTCCTGAAATACTTTATTAAAGGCGATATTCACTTCTTTATCGACTTCCAAAAAACAAAAGGTATCCCGATTATTCCAGTAATAAACATCATCTTCTGCGCCGCACCTGGAGCTTTCAGTGAATCCCCCTTTCTCTGCCAGCGATAGAATGACCTTATTGCCCGCAAACAACGCCTGCTGATCAATGTTGACTAACTTTTCCTCGCCTTCAACATAATAATTGCGCAGAAAGTCCAGCTGCCATCCTCCTTTCACTTTCACCCCAATTTCAGCGTCATAGGCAATCCAGGCAAAAACTCCTACCGCTACCAGAATGCCCAAAGTGATCCAATGAAACAAGGCTCCTTTTTTTGATTTCATGTTAGGTAAATAACACCACGGTTATGGAAGGGATAACCTCCCCGGCATCATTAGACAGTACTGCTTCACTTTTTGTACCGCCGCCAAAAACGACATTGCTGTAGGAAAACAACGGTTCCTTCCCCTGAGCATAGGCTGCTGAATCATAAACAGCAACTCCCCCTTCCAGATTATTCTTCTCGAAGTATTCTCTCACTTTTTCTTGGAATAAACTTTCCTGGTTAGTATTGGCGGCAATTAACAGAACAGTTTTCATGGCAGCCGCTCTTTCTTCTACCGAGGAAGGGTAGTTTAAGAAATGCAGCAAGGCGGCGTCATTTTTATATGAATCCACATGAGCGATGGTTGCTTCCTTTTTTGTTTCCACATCAGTATTGAAAATTGCGCTTACAAATAAAAACATGAACAGGAGAGCGATAGAAGTAAATACCAAATCAAAAAAATCGTCCATCATCCCTTTTTTTCCTTTAGGGAAAAAAGTAAAAAAATTGTTTTCACAATTTTGTCTGACTTTTTTATTTTTAATAAAGAGCATTTTATACCCTCGTCTGCACCCGAATGACCATCCGTGTCGGCTCCAGCTTAGTTCCCACCCGCACATACACCTTTTTATACAACGTAAAATCAACCTTGTTGAAAAAATTATTGGTCAATAACAGTTTCTTCTCACCGTCCACCACCGGAGCATATCCTTCCAATTCCAGAGCAAAATTATAATCCTTAAACCCTTTTTCTGTCCCGGTGCGATAGCATTTGTCCAGCCGTTCCTGAGTAAATTTATTCACTTCAATCACTCCGGGAAAAATTCTTCCGGTGACGGGATCCTGATAGGTGAAACATTCCGGCGCATTGACAAAGCGCAGGCTGATTAGTTCAGCGCGCAGTTCTTGAGGAACATCGACTAACTTCCGCTGGTAACCGGACATCATCAGCGCAAAGGCTAGTATGGTGACGGTAATAAGCACTCCGACGATCATCCAATAAATCTGCTTCCGCGCTAATTCAAATACGCTGTCTTCACTCATGTTTGCACTCTCTTACACTCCCGCAGCACGATTTTATGTTTTTCTTTTTCCAGACAAAGGGCTTCTTTCCCTTCTACCGTCCCGAAAGCATCATATCCTTCCGGCAAAAAGAAATATCGGGTTACTCTTTTTTGCTCCCCTTCGTTTTTGATGAATACCGTAATAGAATCAGAGCTGAGAATGAAAGAGTATTGGGAAACATTTCCAGGATACTGAACCTGAGCCTCTCCTGGCGTCCCTACAAATGTATCGACCATCATCCTGATATCTTCCGCAAGATTTATTTTGTTCACTGTTTCGGAGCTGGCATAGGCTTCGGCAATCCGCAGGTAGCCGGCAATCACCAGAAGTACGACCAGAACTTCAAACACCATCATCAGGGTGCTAACTGCTTTTTTGTTGTCCATGAAGTATGAACCAGAGAAAAATGCTTTTTTATTTTTCTCGTTCATTCTCCCCACCGTAATCACCTATCAGACGCACCGAATTTTCAAATTTAGTGAAATATAACACTGTTCTTCGCGGCAATTCGTAATAGCTTACGACTGTTGAATCTGAACCTCCCGCCAAGTTCCGCTCAATCATGAATCCATTGGAACAAATGTAAGAATGTACTGCATTGGGTTTTCCAATACTGCAAGTTTCCACTTCTAACTTGTAATCCAAATTAGTGCAAATGACGCGTTGAGGAATTACCGTTACTTTGTCGGACTCTGGTTCAAAATCAGATTTGCGAAAAAGACATAAACAATTCCTGGCATCATCGCATTGCCCTGGCTTCTGGAGATGGATAGTATAATCAGTATAAGGGGCTCTCGCATCAACTTTTACCAGAACTTCCCTATTCCCTTTCTCAAAATATACCGCGGCTGTTCCCTCGTCCATAATTAATAAAATGCTTTTTCTTGCACCTACTTCTCCTTTGACGGCAAAATCATTTAATTCTTTCACAAATCCCGTATAATTGTCCTTGGCCTGCTCGCTGGTTCTGAATAGAATCTTAGAAGTGACATAACAAGCCGGGGCAAAAATAATGATTGCTAAAATTACAGTAGTCAAAAACTGCACCATGATGCCTCTTTTTGATTTCATATGCCACATTATGTTTTTGCCCATTCGCTCTTGACACATTTATACTTCTGGTTATTGATCAGTGCGGGGAATTCTTTTCCTTCATTGGCCTCTTTACATCCAAACCAAAAACCTTCATGGCAAATCAAAGATCCGTACTCCGGTTTTGATTTCCATTTCCAAAGAAAGAGATTCTTGGGATCGTCTTCTTTGTCGCGGGAAAAGTAATTGTTGGTTATATCTGCGCTGAGATCACTAAATTCTTTCGCTGAAATAATCTTTCCGTCATCAACTTTAGCCTGGCCGCAATCATTGGCCTCAAAATCGTCATCCTCACTGGCCATAACCCAACACCCATTTTTAATGGTAGAATCATAGTTAAACTCATCGCCATCGCAGTCGTTATCTTCGGTTGGACATTCCTGGCCTACCCAGTTAGCGCAAGCTAAACGTATCTCGGCATTCGCTGAATCAGCGCTGCCATCATCACCGCCAAATATTTCCAGAGAACGATAATGCTTAAACTCCTGCATTGCTTTTTGTTCTTCGGTCAACGGTTTGGCTTCTTTCTTTTCTCCGGTAGGGACTTCTAACACTCCGCAGCCGGTGTCAGTATTGTACTGCTGCCTGTCCAATTTTTTCTGATCTTCTGTAAAACCTGCAGGACAGCCGTCGTTGATAAATTCTCCTGAGGTGCAGGGGCATCCGGTCTTTACTTCTATCCCGTCAACGATGCCGTCTTTATCAGAATCCTGTTTGAGCCCGGTCTGCTGTCCTCCCAAGATTCCGCCAATGTCAAATACCTTAAAAACGAGAGCAAAAATGATTATAAATACCACTACCACGGCTAAAACTAAGGTCATTAATTTTTGCGCCTGTCCTTTTTTATTTTTCTGAATCAACAACACCATCTCCTCTATTCACCGGCAATATCGCCCGAACCGCACATTTCCTGCCCTACTTCTAAAAATCCGAAGTAAATGGAACTCACATCTCGTTCATTATACGCTGTAGCCATGTTCTTATTGTAATCTGCGCTAGTTAAATAAGCTTCTGATGCTTCGGCTTGTAGTCCTCCGGCTATCCCCATAACAATGATGCCGTGAACTCCCAGAGGGGGGAAAAGAATTCCTACCACCGCTCCCGCAAATGCGCCCGTCCAGAAAGTACTTTGTTCTTTATTCTTCGGCATCATGGAGATAGTGTAAGCATGATTTGGGAATATCTGCGGCGCGGTAAACACTACATTTCCTGGACCGCCATAGCCTTGGATGTAGTCAAGATAACTTACATTGGCTTTGCTGTATTTTTCCTTGCGTAAAAATTCATTAATTTCATCAGCTTGAATCGGGCCGCCTTTAATTTCATCTTCGTCTATTAAAATAGTGTAGCAATTGAAACAATCATTCCGGCCTAAACTTTCCATTGACAACACTTTAAAAAGGCCTTCGGTGCCAACATTATCTAAAATCTCTTCATACCTTCCTTCGCCAAACATCCACCAGCAGGCAGCCATTTTATCGGCAACCTGCCGCAATATCTGCTCCCGATCTCCAGAAACCTTTTTGTCAATAGTTCTGCATAAAGGAGGCACTAATTTTGCTTCAAAGCCGGTAGTTTCACCTATTTGCAGCGCGCTTCTTGCCCGGAGAGCGATACTGTTCTGGCACAACAATTCCGCTTCCTTGTCGCTGCTTTTGGCAGTAAACCGCACCAATACTCCAGCGATTAAGAAAAATGCAATGAGGGTAATCATGGTGCCGACGATAAATGCGGCCGCATCTCCTCTTTTTGATTTCATTTTTATGGACATAGTTTTAACTTTCCTTCCGTAATTCTTTGAGGAATTGAATTTTTTTGCTCTTCCGTAAAATAATCGTTGTCTATACCGCCGTTGTCAAAATCGCTGACATCGTTGGTAGGGAAAAAGCAAACATTCTGGCCGTCCGGCGTAAACAGCCAGCCCTTATCTTCCAGTTTGTTTACAATCTTGGCATCAGCTGCGCTGATGCGATTTCCATTAAATCTTTGCGTGCTGTAAAAAATGGTTATCGAATTAACCCCGCGATAATAGGGATGAATCAAGTTCTCTTTGCCGCTGATAAAATAATCGAAGAAATTCTTGCTCTCGCCAAAAGTGCCGGCAATGACGCAGGGCTTCATGCCAGGAAATTCCGGATATAAAGGAGTAATGATTTGCCCTCCACCGGCGCCTCCCAAAACTGTCAAGGCAGTCTTATCGCCTTTCAATTCGAAGGCAAGAGACGTTCCTTGTTCTCCCAAATCGGAAAAACCCCCATAGTTGGCAAAACAATTTTCTTTTCCTTTGCCGAGCATACTCTTCACAGCAGCCGATAATTTTTCAATCTCTTTTTTATGGACATCAGGAATGGAAACATCTGCTTTCTGCTCTTCTAATCCAACCTTGACGGTAGGCAGAACTTTCTCTGAAAACGCTATGGTGCCCAACACCGCATCTTTCAGATCTTCCCAGGCTCCAGATTGGCCAAAAAGAATAACGATGACGACGATTAAAAGAACCAGGGGAATGATGTAAAAAACAATTCTGGTTGCTGCTCCCATGTTAAAATAGATTCACAAGTTTTTGCATCAATCCCTCACCCTGCCCGCTGAGAACCAAAAACAAAGCCCCGGCAGCAAGCAAGAAAATAATCAGAATGATTAACTTAACTATAAACTCCAGCTCCATTCCTTTTTTTGTCGATAACATCTGCTCTCACGGTGCTAACATCCCAAATTTCTTATTCACGCCCAGGGCAAACAGCAAAAACAAGATGATAGCAAGGAGGATGACCGCTATCAAAACAACTGTGCTCTTGCCTATTGCTTTTGTATTCCCTATCATGAGGGTACTTGCTTCTTGACCGCGAAGCAGCATTCCTGCTCAGCCGGGCATTCAAATGCCCCAGTGACTGAACCTTGGCACGTTTCTTTAGGAACACATTTGCCCAATTTACTTTCGCATTCCAACAATCCGATGGCAACTTTCTCCGTTCCCCGGCCAAAAAAAACCAGCAGCACTACTAACACTATCATCGCCAACACTGCGCCTATGATTACCCAAAACATATTAGCTTGAGCTTTCTTCATCCTGCTTATGACCACGCACATCCAGATTCAGATTCGCAAGACTCCTTGGTATCGCTAAACTCCTTACATCGATCAATTTCACTCCTAAAGCTTGATCGCGCTGCATCCCGCCCTTCTTCTGAAGCTACTCGGTCGTACTCGCTTACAAAAGTATCTTCAAACGATGCTCCCGGCCTGCACTTGCCATAAAAAATGCGCATCTTGAATAATTCCGTCTTGGTTTCTTCGCTGACCTTCTGCCCAAACCGAGTAGTCTGCTGGGTAAATATAACTACCAGCACGACAAGAACAATTAAGGCTAAAGCAGCC
Source organism: uncultured Methanosarcinales archaeon (assembly GCA_964373595.1). Classification (GTDB taxonomy): domain Archaea; phylum Nanobdellota; class Nanobdellia; order Woesearchaeales; family GW2011-AR9; genus JACPIL01. Next base: position 14,821 of record CAYJVI010000002.1, read on the forward strand.
ACAATGATAACATTTACCGAAAGACCCTGACCTCTCTTAGATAATGCCATTCTTCTACACCTCGTTTTTGAATATTATAGCCAAACTTACTTTGAATTCAAGAAAGAAAATCTCTATATAAATGTTGCTGTGAGATACGAAAAATAAAATGTAACCCGCATAGTTATAACTGCTTAATTATAGAAAAACTTATAACTATCGTGGCGTAACTAAAGCTCATTTAGTATGGATAACGAAAATTTGAGAAATATCTGGGAATTATTTGGTGTTAAAGAAAACCCCTTTTCAACTTCCCCGCTTCTTGTTGTTGGGGGCACCATCCCTATAGATTCTTTTGTTGGAAGAAAAGAACACATTAAAAGATTGTACAAAATTCTGAGTTCACGAGGAGGTTCAAGAACCTTCGTTTTTGGGGATATTGGTGTTGGAAAAACTTCTTTCGTAAACGTGGTAAGAAATGCGGCGTTTTCTAATAAATATTTTACTCCATTTAAGGAAATTACGGTACAGGAGAATTGGAGTCCTGATGAGTTTATCTTGAATACCATTGCTGCAATCTACGGCACCCTAAAATTACTGAAGGATAAACCAGTACGTGAAGAAATTTTCAAAAAATTAGAACTATTATTTTCTGTTGGGAGGAATATAAATTTTGGCATCTCTGTGGGCGGGTTTGGAGGAAATTATGGTCAGGAAATATCACCTCCAGAATTATTACCAACTACAAATCTTTATGCCTTGTTTGAAGAAATCATCGAAGAGATTAAAAAAAATACCTCCAGAGATGTGATTATCCATTACAATAACTTAGAACTTCTTCATGAAAAAAAATTAAGAACGATTTTTCAAAATCTACGAGATTTTTTCCAGACGCCAGGAATTCATTTTATTTTTGTGGGTAATTTAACTGTACATTCTATCCTGCAAAGTATACCTCGTTTTTCTTCTAATTTGACTGACACACCATTCCATATCGAAACTTTAACGTTAGAAGAAGTAAAAGAAATACTAAGAAAAAGATTTGAGGCACTCCGTATCTCTAAGGAATACAATATTATTTATCCTTATACTAGTGAGTGTTTACAAATATTATATGAGCTTATGGATGGAAACATTCGAAACACGCTCAATAGTTTATCTACCGCAGTTCTCGAAATAACGCCAGAAAGACCAGTTATTTTAGATAGAAATAATCTCTCAAGGACCTTGAAAGGTGTTTTAGAGAAAAGATATTTACACGCCTTAACTCCAAGGACTAGAGAAGTCTTAAATGAAATTGTTAAGCACACTGAAATCACCAACAAAACTCTTTCGGATAGGCTAAACATACCGCGATCTAATATCTCAACATATATAAGAGAATTAGAAAATACTGGCTGCGTATATTTACGAAGAAAAAATGGTAAAGATAAATATTGGAGTCCGGAACCAAAAATCAAATGGTTACTTCTTAAAGAAAGTGCCCAAACAACTCTAAATTTTCCGATGCAGGAGTAAAGACTTATCAGTAAATCTCAATCGCACAAATACAGCACATTCTCCACTAATCCTGCTTCCGTAGTTATAGGAAACAGCCCTGAACTATCCCTTTCTTTATATGGAGGGCAGCTTCCTTTCCCCACTTCTGCAAGAGTGACCGGCTTTTCTCCCGCGCGGGGCACCAATTGGGAGCGAAACTCATACTTCTTGTTCCAGCTTCCCAGAGTTTGACTTAACAAATGGGCGGTCATCTCCTCAAAAAATGCACAGCTATGCAGCCACTCTCCAGAAATGGGCCCTTTACATTGGTAGTGGGAATTAGTTTCCCGGTACAGTGCGCAATCTTGAACAATATCTCCCCCCAACCTGGGAGTTAAGCCTTCGGCTTCTTGAGTGCGGCAGTCTGCATTTTCGCTCACGGTCGCTTTCATGAGCGCGCTCATGGTGCTGTAAGCTAATCCTTTACGGGTAAAAATCTTTTTCTGCGGATCTGATTTCATGGCAAAGGTAGCTAAAAATAACATTCCCAGGGTGATGAGTATGACGATCACCACTAATCCGATAACTTCCATCTGGGCTTTCTTTCTCATGAATAGACCTCCACTGAAATGTAACCAAAACTGTATTTCGTTTGCGCAACACCGGCCAGGTCATCTTTTAACGTCACCACAAAAAAAGTAGGCTCTTTCCTGAGGTAATCCGGTTTAGGCTTATCATATAAAATCCACGTTTTCTCGTCTTCATCCGGATACACTTCATGGACAGTTATTTTTGCATAGGAAAATAGTTCAAAATAATACTCCTCAAGATGGCCTTTTATAGTCGCGCTGGCTGAATCCAGCTTTAGCACGTCAAAACAATTGTCTTCCGGTTCGGCTTCCCCTCTACTGCAGATCAATTCCGGCATGAACAGCGCTTTCAGCGTTGTTTCTATGGCTCTTGCGCCTAACAATTCTTCCTGCTTCTCCTGAAACGCGGACTGCTGATAGCGGAAATAAAAAATGATGCCAAAAAGCAAGAGTATGAAAAATATGAACAGGACGGCAATAGTTTCAGTCATCTGCATTTGTCCTTTTTTAGTCATTTTATTTTCCCCAGTTTTTCTTCTGGTTTCTCTTTCTTCCATTTTCAATAGAGCTGAGTACAGATCTCCAGATTGGTATTAACTTTTTTCAATTGTTGCGCGCCGTCAATAAGGTCGATACAGTGTTCCGGCACTGTTTGACAAGCGGCTGCTACACTGCTCAACTTAGCTAAAGTCTTGACAGCGTTAAGTTCATTGCCTTCTAAATATCCCCAGCATGCGCTTCCCGGAATAGGTTTATAATACGTTATAAGTTGTTGCAGTTTTCCGTCATACACTTCAGTCAGATATTGCAATCGTTTAAACGCTTTCATCATGTTGCACCAATATAATTGATCATCAGCAGAAAATATAGCAGCATATTTCGCGGCATCCCTCTCTCCTCCCAAAGAAATAATCCTCATCGGACCTTTATTTGACTTCTGCCAGGAAGTTCCTTTCTTCTGATAAAAATCAAGCTGATTTTTTGCTGTGAATACCACCGCGCTCACTTCTTTATCGTCAAAAGATTGTAATTGCGGCGGAACTTCCCCCGCGGGAACAGAAGAGCCATCAGTATCGATGATACGCGCCTGCACATTTTCTTCCGCTTCAATCTGCTGCGCATCGAGAACGAATTCCCGTTCAATCCCCTCGGTAGAGTTAAGGAATTCATTGACGAATTCGGCGTCATTTCCAACGATATAATATTTAACATTTGAAGGGATGACAAACAAAAAATCCATCACCTTAAACGGAAGAGTATAAGGCAGGCTCCAGGTGACAATCCGTGAACTTTTGATTTCATGCGGGGCGAAGAGCGGATCGATGCTATTTTGCGTCCTCGCCGGCCGGTCTTTGATGCCGAATTCGCTGACTCCATTATCGCAGCTAAAATATAAAGTATAATCCGCAAGACCGCTGGCATCAATAAAATTTTTGGTCTTTTCAGACACTCCTGCGCCGACCAGGATGGAACTCATGATCTGGACCACTTCCCCGGACAAGCGCTCTTCAGAAACCTGCTTCTGCTTTACCACCAGACTGAAAAAAAAAAGTAAAATGACTGCGCCGGCTATGACTATGTACACCCAATTAAAGGTAACTTCCATCTGGCCTCTTTTCTGGAATGCCATGTTCGTCAGCCTGATGATCCGGTGATGCATGCTTCTGCATCTGCGCATGATAACTCCGTCCTATCTCCTTTCCCTTCAAGAACGACGGAAAACGAACCCTGCTTTATAGGTACACAGAGGAAGCCCTTTCCCTGCTCTGGATTGATACTTATTGTATGCACTTTCATTTTCACCGGCGCTGAAGGCTTGAGAAAAACATTTTCATCGATGGAATCGTACCCCGTAGAACTTTCCCAAACGCTGCAGGCGACCTGATCCAGAACACATAGTTTCTCTAATTCTTTAGTATCTTTATCGGCATCCATATCCACAAAACAGATCTGCCGGTACTGAGCAGGGAGAGTGAATGTTTCGACACGAACGGAACCATATTCAGTATACAGCTTTTTTATGGAACTTTCTAAACCGGTCTTAAACTGGACAAAAGCTACCTCTTCTCCGCTCTGCAAAAATCCAGAGATAGCTCTGTATCCAAAAATCATGATAAAGGCGAAGGTGATGGCTGCTACTATAAACACAAAAACCTGTCCCACGCCTAACCCTTTTTTTCCTCTCAAGGACATAGCACCTTTACTCTTTTTATTTTACTCTTTTTACTCTTTTCTTTTTTTGCTGATTTGCCGAAGTTTTTCAAAAATATCTTTGGCTTCGCCTTTGTCCAGCACTTCGTGTATTCCTTTTTCCTTAGCCTGTTCAGCAATTTGTTCTAACTTTCCGAACACGCCTTTTTCTTCCCGCCGAAGGCCGGGCTTAATTTCTTCCTTATGCTCAACGTATTTCCGGGCTAAAGTCCCCACCTTGGAAAGATGGTCGCCGGTGCTCCGCAGAATCGGCTCCAGATGGGGAATGGCGGCAGACTCCCTGCTAAATTCGCCAAAGACTGCTTTTCTGGCGCGTTCTTTGCTCCGCTCTTCGCGCTCCCTTCTCAATGAAGCTAACTTCTGGGCCCATGATTCTACTATTTTTCGCGGCTGTATCGTTGGAAAAGTAGGAGCTGCTGCTCTTGCCGCTGAAACTTGCCGGGCTGGTCTTTGAACACCCGTCAATTTATAATAATTATAATAATAAACCAAATACCCCATTCCTCCTAAGACCAGCAGTAATCCTAAAATGAGGAATATCCAGGCCAGTACATCAATACCTTCTTCTTCCTCACCCATAAATTCTGGCGCAAAAGGCTCTTCCGGGCGGGCATCTGCTACACAGGGATTAAATTCTTTGGTGTATTCTTCAAAACTGCTGTAGCCGTCTTGATCATAATCTTCGAGATTATCGCTTACCCCATCTGCATCGGAGTCGGTACTGAGGAAATTAAGCTCGCAGCCTGCTTCATCATACAATCTTTCCCATATGTCCGGCAATCCGTCTTTATCGCTATCCTTGCTTCTTTCTGATTCTGGAACTTGTCCGGCAGCACAGCCAACTTCATCAGCAACTTTTCCTGCTGCTGTTTCTGGACATTGATCACAGCTGTCAAGAACTTTATCGCCATCAGCGTCGAGAAGAGTTATTTTTTCGGAACCGGTATAATTGTTTCTGGCGCTGTCTTTGACTGCATAACACAGCCATCCGGAAGCATCAAACAGCACTTTTTGCCCATTGTAGGCAAGAACTGGCTGGCATAAACCTGCTGAAGAGGCTTTTCCATAGGTGATGCTACAGCCAGTTGCGTCTTCACACTGCAGTTCTACTGGCGTGGAAGTGCAGCTTTCAGGAAGAGAATCATTAATTACCACTACCACGCCTGGAGCGCCAGTATCATTTTGACATGCCGAATAACTAGTAGAGGTAGCGACAAATCCGTCTCCTTGGGCAAAGCTCTTTGCTACATTTCCTGCTCCGTCGATGACCAGAACTTTTACTGCATAGGTATGCCCTTCAACTAAATTAGCTGTAGGCACTCGTATCGGTAATCCCGGGCCGACTGTTGCATTTAATACTAATGTGCCTGACTTCCCTGAAGGCGAACCAAATGATGATGAACCAAAAGAGTTACTTACGTTAGATCTATTTACATTCCTATTTGCGGTCAATCCCGAAGATTCACCTGAAGAGCCGCCAACATCGTATACTTCATAATAATAACCAGATACATTTTCTTCAGTTGTAGCAATCATTACATCCATTTCGCTTCCGCCGCAGGTGTAAGAACCGTCATTCACACTCTGGATAACCGGCGGAGACAAATCAACCGTAAACTGAGCATTCGCTTCCGCGATATGATCACCCATGATGCAGCGGACTGGAATGAGATATTTCTTTTCCTCCAACACGCCAAGCGACGCTGAATGAAGATTGGTATTTGCTCCCGACGAGAAGGCAACGTATTCCGGTCCTGACTTATATTCGCAGACAGCTCTTTTAGTCGTTTCAACAGTCAAAGTAGCATTTTTCTCTTTGATATACCCGCTGGGGGTAATACCAGCAATGCCGCCGAGAGCAGCATAATCGACCACAAAGCGGATTTCTTTCACCTCAGAAACATCGCCTGCTCCATTCTTGCATTGAACATTCAAAACATATTCTTTCTTGGCGCCAAGGAAATTGATGTTAAAAGTGGTTTGGTGTATGATATCAAGTTTCTTCTCTCCAGCGCCCGGGAAAGAAAATTCCATGGTGTCGTATTCGCTGCTTCCTGAACCATCAGAATTGTCGCTGTACTTGCAGAGCGTTTTATCGTCTGTTTCTGCCAACAGCTGAGTAGTAATCCCCTCCACAATCGATCGGGGCGTTGCCGAGGCGCTCTTTATGGTCGGTGATGTGGGATCATATTCCAATATGAGTTTTTGTTCTGGTCCGAGTTCTCCTTCCGGATTTTTGCATTTGACATACAACTGCTTGCTGCCGCCAATTCGCGGATATTCTGAGAATACGCTCTTGGGAAAACTTTCAATGCTATATTTCCCTTCACCGTTTGGAGCCAATATTTTGTACGAAGGCATAGCTTCATAGTTAAATCCTGGCGTGAAATCAAACTTGCACTGCGCCGTCGGTACTTTAGTAAAGAACTGCAACGTAAACTCTTCTTTGTTGCTGATGCCCCACTTTTCATCCCGGTATCTATGCTCCGGTGGTTTTTCTAAAGTCAGGCCATACCCTTCTATTCGAACCATTCCGCAGGCCGGCTGGTATACTGGATTCTTGGCTAAATCAGTTGAATAATAACATATCTTGCTGCTTTGATTTAAAGCGACAGTGCCGCTGTATGTTTTATACCCGGGATTATTGATTAACTCGCATCCTTCCCCCAGGCAGTAGAAAGTTTTGTCACACTGAAATCCTTCCTTGCGGCATTCAAAGTCAGCCAACGCAGAGCGCACAAAGAACTCTTCCCAGCCATATCCTTTTGGTTTTACCTTGCGCGCGCCTTCCTTAAGAATAATATCGGTTCCCGGAGCGCTGAAATCGACGGTAAAGTGAAAGAAATCCTCATACGTTTTTCCGCCAAATAATTCCGTGCAGATTACCTTGTATTCGCCGGCATATTCCTTTTCAATAAATCCTGGCACCGGATTAGTTTTATGTTTCTTTCCATTTTCATCGCTGATAAAATCCGCAACTTTTTGATTGTTGGCAGAAAGGTACAGTCCGCAGCTTGCTCCCGCGACTGTTTCTACTTCAAACACTACCTTGGCCGAACTGACCGCGCCATATAATTTCGGCTGCAGCACATTAATCTTTTCCTGAAGATCAAAGGTGTATGCTTTCTGCTTGACATTTTTATTCCCCTGATTATCTTCGCAGGTTACGGTAAGTTCCTGCTTGACTCCCTGCAGATCTTTAAACAGAGCTTCTTTCTTTTGAACTGTTCTATCAACAGTTTTTACCTGCGCTCCTCCTGCCGGCACCATTTGCTGCAGGCTAAAAGAACATACCATGGGCTCATTGGTTCCATCCAGATATACTGATAAGGAAGTTTTGTCGCCCGCAGTTTTAATTTCTTGATTAATCTCAAATTGAGGAGGGACATTGTCTACATAGACAAAAGTTGTCTGCACATTCTCCTGATTGAAATACTTATCTTTGGAATAAAATTTCAAGGCGTAGGTTTCACCAGGCACTTCTTTTTGCAGTGATTCCAGCACATTGACAATCACGGTTTCATCCTTCAACTTTCCAGGATACGGTTTCTCTTTGAAATTGGTGCAAATTCCGGGGCTCCCTGGTGCCGCGCTGGTCAAACAAAATCCAGCCACGCCGAGGGGGCTTTCCGCGTCCTTAGCTTGAAAAGTAATATTAGGCGCAGCTAAGGAAAGAATAGCTTGTCCTTTGGAAACAACCTTAGTGCTTGGCGCAGTGTTATCGACGCGGCAATTTGCTCTGTCTCCCGCATTAGCAAATGAGGCACAATCATCTTTTCCATTTCCATCTCCGTCCTTCATGCAGGTGCCTGGGCCGTCTTTGAGGCCATCCCAAACACATCTCCCCCAGCTGCATTGATCTGATGAAAGGACGAATTCCTGACGATCATTTTTTTCCAGGTTTTGCCCGCCGCTGCATTCGCTTTCAAACTGATAGGAATAACAGTTAGTATCTGGAGTAGGTTTGTCGCCGCAGGAAGCGCAATATTTTAACGGTTTGTCTTTAGTCACAGAATTGGAAAAACAAGCGCCTAAGCTGGAACAAACCTGATCAGTGCAAAAGTAGTTTTCAAACAAACTTCCTTTAGGGCCGCATAATGAACATTTATCATCGTCATCGTAATCTTTTTCTACACAATATCCAGTTCCGGTTTCCGGAGTAACCGTGGTAGGTATATTTAACCCAGAAAATAGCTTACTATAATCAAGCAGCGGATTAGTGGCTGCGCTGCCTATCCACTGGCATGCTGCCCCAAAACAATTATTGATTTCACAGGCATCCTTGCTTCGGTAATCAAAACAGCTGGTTAGGGAATCGCAGCGGTTGCATTGGTTGACAATGCTGTTGCTGTAATCGTAGTAGCAATAATTTTTAGCCTGTTTCGGATCCTCTGAACCGTAGCAGACGCTTCGTGAATAATACAATCCAAACGGATCTGCTCCTTGAGAGAAAGCATTGCACATACCCGCATCTTTGCAAATGGCATTATGCTCTCCTACCTGAGCGCAGAACCACACCTGCGCTTCTCCATCCACAACCCCGTCGCTGGCAGAACAGTCCTGAGAAACAACCAGCTTATTTTGGTCATTGCAGCTCCAAATACTCTTTCGCTCATTGGCTTTCACCCGACAGAATAAATCCCAGCCGATGCTTTCAGAATAACGTCCTTCACAGTCTTCATCGCCCAGAGTAATAGCCGCTGCCGCCGGCTTTTTAGAATTCTCTCCGGCATATACGGCTACAATTTCATATTTGTAGGTTTTGCCCCATTCAACCTTAGCATCAATCTTGGAATTTTCAGCAGCAGAAACAGTAAATTTATCGACTTCAGCGTTATTATGGTATTTGGTAACCTGGTAACTAAACACTTCAGGACAGGGCTTTACCCATTGGAGCAAGACTTCTTCTTTACCCCGGACATGACTGGCAGAAAATTTAACCACATCTTTAGGCGGATTTGGAGGAGTGCATTCGCCGATGAATTTTGTTAACGGCAAATCCATGGCCAGAGATTTTCCCTCCAGCACGGTAAATTTCTGAGAAACGCTATAATCCTGGTGTGTGGCTAAAATAGTGTGCTCTCCGGCAGGAAGAGAAAATTGATATTCGCCGGTAGGGGAAAACTTGGAATATCCCTTAAAGACGTTATCGATGTATAATTTTGCGCCGTTGATTTCTTCCTTAGGGTCGCATTTTTTATTTTTGTTATCGTCAATACAAGTTTTTCCTTTAATTCCCTGAAACCCTGCGCTGGCTAATTGAAAGTTAACCGTAACTGCTCCTTCGCCTACAGTAATATCTTTCTTCTGAGGAAGGAAATTCGGCTTGCTGGCAATAACCAAATACTTGCCGACGGGAAGATCGGGGATAACATACTTGCCGGCATCATTTGTTTTTATTTGCCCGCTGACAGGGCCGCTCCAGGAAATAGTTGCGCCGGCAAGAGGAAGATTATTCTGATCCAGTACTTCGCCTTGTATGCTTCCAACGCCAACTGCTTTCATCAGAACTATATTTTTCGCTACTTTTTCACCGGGCTGTAAGGTGAGCGAAAGTGACGCCGGTAAATATCCGATTAGGACAACTTTAACTAAATATGTTCCCGGATTAAGCTCAAAGGCATAACTTCCGGAAGGATCCGTTTTCTTTTGTAATCCCGTTCCTTCCAGGGAAAAATCTGCGCCTTCAAGCGGTTTGCCGTCTTGATTCTTAACTATCCCGCTTAAGCTTGCTTTTACGACTTTAATATTGCAGAGCTGGTTGCACTTATCCGTGTTCATGCCCAGCTCATTATTATAAATACGATCTTGAAGGGGAACCCCAAACTTTGCAGCCCTATCATCGCATTGAAACTTATTGAGATTGAACTGGCAGAAATTCTTAGCAGGAATATTGCAGCAGCCAGGAGAACACCAGTAGGAAAACTCATTGGCCGGAACTTCAACGCCGCCTAACTGCTCGCACACGCCGCGGGCATGAATCTGGCAATCAACGCTGCAGGTGATTTCCTGACAGGCAGGAAACTCAGAACAATCTGAACCGGGAACAAAATGCTGGTTCATGTTGCAATCCTTATGTTCACTGCAATCAGTCTGCGCTTCAGTGTCAAGAGTTCCCGGAACACAGTAAAGGTCTTCACTTCCCCGCGGATAGATATAGCATCCTGATAGTTGCCCGAGAACCGAATAAGCTGAAAAAAATAACAGAAATAAGACTAAAACTACCACAAAAGTACCTCTTTTTTGTACGCTCATTCTCTCTTCTACTTAAAACCTTTCCGTTTATAAATGTTGTGAGAGCCTTGGGAGAAAATTATAGTGCTTAAAATTACTTTTTGGCGGCCATCTCTTTTAATTTTTCGAGAGCTTTCTGAGCTTCTTTCTGTTGCAGCACTTTTTGCTCTTTTTCTTTTATCACTGCACCCAAATGCTCCAGATTCTGGAAGACATTTTCTTTCTTTTCGGGTTTGCGATGTCGTGCAGCTACTTTTTGCAGCTTAGTAAAAATGTCTTCTTTCTTTACTGATGCCGGGCCAAATTCCTGAAGAACTTCTTTCTGCTTCTGATGTTTTACCTTCTGTTGATGCGCTGACCGCAATTTTGCGATTCTCTCCTGAGCTGCGGTTGAACCAAAACCGATCCATTCCCAAAGTGTTCTTTTTTCTTCTGCCTCTTCAGGAAGATGAAGTTTGGAGCGCTTTGAATAGCGCCATAAAGCATGCGCTAAATAAATCATTCCCGCTACAAATGCAAAAAACAACAGCCACAGCAAAAACAAGGAATCTCCGACATCCTTCGCTGGATATTGCTGAACAGGATACGAGGGAAGCGAGGGCAGGATGGTTTCTCCTGAAACATTCCCTATCTTCTCGGGCTGGGCTTTTTCGACGGAAAGCAGGCCCTGGCTGCACTGCTGCGAGCAGGTTAATTCGTCTATGGGAAAGGCAAAAAGGTATCGGCCGACATCTTTATTTTTGGCTTCGATTTCGCATTTCCACTTGTTTTCCTTATAGCCGCAGAAGGAACCGCCAAAGTAAGGAAATTGGCAGCATCCGGAAGAGCACCATTCGCTTTCTTTTCCCTCGGGAACTTCGCCGCCTAAACATTTTCCGGCAAATTCTTCTTTGCAGGAACTTTTACAGAGAACCTTTTGACAGGACGGAAAGGCATCAGCATCTGCGCACGTTTCTCCTTCAAAGAACGCTGACAGCAGTGCGCAGCCCTCGTAAAAAGAACATTCCTGCTGAGCTTTCTCTGAAGTTGCATCAGTACAATAAAAAGGGCTGTCCGGATAGAGGAAACAGCCTTCCTGGGCTACGGCAAAAGGGATGACTAAAAAAAGTGCCGCTATGAATATTAAATATTTAAACTGCATTAAACATCATCACCTACACATTGATTATTTTCATCGCATGACCCCATAAAATTTCCATTAAAATTAACATCGCATGTCTGGCCTTTTTTAGTGCAGCCGCATTGGAAGAAAACATTTGCATCCTCTATCGCATTTACTTTTGTAGCTAGGGCATTAATATCGAATGACTTATCTTTGCTTTGACCAGTATACGCTACCGCTTTTTGACAAAAATCAGAACAGCCAAAATCGCCATGGCACCATCCTTTTTTTTCTTCGTCTAATTTAAAAGCCGGACCATTTTCGCATTCGGGCGGAATAGTCGCGCATTGATATTCTTTATCTAAAACTGCAACTTTCTGTCCGGAAATGCCGCACCATAATCTTTGGTTATATAACTCATTGGAAAAATCACCATTACACATATTTCCTCTTTCTCCGTCGCATAATCTTTGTTGAACTTCCCAGAGGTACTGTTTATCTTTGCCTAATACTCCAGTATATGGTTCTTTTTTCCCATTCCTCTCTATTTCAACCTGCCCATAACATCCTGGTTCAGGATTGATAAAACAAGGATTATCTTTTTCCGTCGCTAACCTCCATTGCCCCTGAAGGCCAGGATCAGCTACACCAACACAGCAGCTATGCGTCGCTTCAAAAGGATTAATATCTTCTTGCAGGCAATTTTTATCTTTCACGCATTCACCGGTTTGAGTATCAAAATTATAATTTTTGAATTTATATTTTTCATACGGATACGCAAATGGATGTTGCTGGTTTCGATTCGGCAGGCATTCCTGCACCACCACTGTTGCCGATTCGGACTTTGATTTGTCAAAAATAGAACAATACGTTGCATCCAACGAAAGAGTTAATTCTCCAGAGCCAAGAGCCCGGAAATGATTAAAATCTTTCTCGGATGAATACAAGTTATCCCAGTTTTTAATATCATCTTCAGTATATTCTTTCAAGGCGCAATCTTTTGATTTTAGAGCTGGAAAACTGAAACAACCGCCCTTATCGCTTATTTGCACTGCTTCGGGAAGGGTATACTTGAAATTTTCTTTGTTATCTTTATGGTCATAATTTAAAACCATAGCCTGCTTGTAGACGGAAGAAAGGGATGTTTCAGGGAAATTAATTTTAATAAACGCTGGATCTTCATCAGAAACAGCGTAAACTTTACCTGAGGAAAAAGTAGCTTGGTAGGTCTGATACTGTCCGTCTTTGGTTAAAAATTTATAGGAAGGCATATCCATGGAAATCACTAATTCTATTGGCCTGTCGACTAACACGCGCACATCCTGCCAGTCTCTGGCGCCATGTTCATCTTCTGCGGATACTGTTAATGTATACGGTTCCTTCTGCTGTGGAGGTGCTGGAATAATCTGCTTTTCTTTTTCCTGGACTTCCTTGTTGTCAACAGAATAGTGAACCGTATCTTCATCAGGATCCAGCGCAGAAAGATCCAGCTCAATTTTTCCCAGCTCTTCGTCGCCAGGGATAACCAAGTAATCGTATCCGGCGGCCGGGCATTCCTTTCGATACACATAATCTAACGCCGGTGCTCTGTTCTGCCGCACAAATTGGTAAGTATAAAATTCTGATTTGTCTTTTAATACTTCTGGAGTTTTAAAGGAAAATAATGTATCGCCGTTGTCGAGTTTTTCAGAGGTCATTTGAATTCCCAAACTTTTGTAGAGGTCTGAACGCAGAGGAAGCTTGCACGAGAAATAATCCTTAAATGGCGAGCAGTCACGCGCTTCAATCTCATTTCCGTAGGTAAAGTAAGAGCTCTCTAGAGTTTCTTTGCCATAATTAAAATCTGCATACTGCCAATCCCAGCGCAGGGGAAAGGTAACTGCCGCATCTAACAGGCTTTTAAACTTGGTAGGATAAAAGAAATCAAACTGCGACAGATGGAAAAACTCTTCCCCGCCGAGACGCAGTTTCAATGGGTAGTTTACGTTAACCGCAATTCCTTCATCAAAAAAATCCAGAGCCAAATCCACTTCTTCTGTTTCTACTTCTGCTTTGGTGGAAATTGCGGCTTTGGCGTATTCCTCCACGCACCATTGAACTCTATTGAGAAGATAGCGGCGTAAATCTGTTTTTAAGGTATCCACGCGCAATTCTAAAGAGCCAAAACCTACCTTTGTATTTGGATATTGATATTGACAAAACTGGGGAGGATTAGACTCATCGCCGCAAGGATAGGCGTTAGGATATTGAAGATAGGTATCGTTAGTAATGGCATAGAAAACCCGATCGTTTTTCACCAAGGTTCCGGTAATTCCCGGCTCAAAATTTCTGGTTCCTCCCGGCTGATCACTCCACAACCTACCTTGTCTTCCGATCAAAGTCAAGCCGGTCTCCAGCTCGTCAATCAAACAATCCTCTACAAATATGCGCAGGGCTTCTTTTTTGAAAGCCCCGGTAAGAACCTTTTCCTGCGCTTCTGCCAATTGCCCTTTTTTAATGCCGCTGCTCAGGCTGAACACAAAGATAAAGGCAAACAAAATCAGCAGGCCGATGATCATGAAAATAGTAATTTGTCCGCGTTTACCACTAGAAGTACATCTACTTTTACTCTTTTTGTACATAGAGAAAAAGAAACTTTTGAAACTTATAAATGTATTCTGCTCTTATTTCTATTCATTCACTCTTAACTTTCCGGTCAATTGCGGCCAGAAGAAATCTAACCCCGCATTAACTGCAACCTTCTGCACCGTGCCATTGACAGTACAAGATATTTTTTCCACACCGGTGACTTTTTCCAGCAATTCCGTTTCCAATTCCGGCGGAACTTTGATATTCTTTACATAATCGCATACCGGAGTTTTGAAGTTCTGGTATTCTGCAACTAAGGTTTGCCGTACGCCAGGGAAAACTTCCTGGAGCGCTCTTACTTTCTTATTGTCTTTCTTGAGCAGGTAAAGGTCCCGGAAAATTTGTGCTTGATCAATGAACTGCTTTTCTTTGGAAGGCTCGATGCCGCCGAATAAGTTGTCAAACCATTTCAGAACCTTATCTACCACTCCCGGACTTAGTTTTAACCCTTCTTTGGTATATATAACTGCATTCAGTTTTTGGGAATAATAGAGGTCGGCATCATTTGGCGAACCTAAACTGCTAAGATCACATTCCATAAAGTCGCTGCCCTGTCCTTGTTTACAGGCATCCTTGGGAAGGTCCAGAGAAAATAAAAAGGATTTGGGATCATCAATGGGCCGGTTTAAGGTGGTGGCAAAGGCTACTTTAAATTGTCCTCCTTCTTTGTATTTCAACACACAAACATTGTTGATGCAGGTGTTTTGGTCGTCCTTCAGCAATCCTTTTATTTGCGGATCCTGAATCTTGAAACAGGTAGGTATCACCTTCGTTTCGGTCTTTTTGGTAGGATCTTTAGGTTTCTCTGTCACCCCTTTTGGGACATCCCCGCCGAGATAATTTTCTTTATTTTCCAGATCCAAAAACGTATCATTGTAGGGAGAACAGTACAACACAAATTCATTGTTTTCTGCCACTTCCAGCAGTTTGGTAGCCACAAATTTTGTTCTGCTGGTCCAGTTTCCTTTCTGGCAATAGTTATCAAAAATATATTCAGAATCGCCTATGCAGATAGGGAATTTTCCTTCATAGTCCAAATCCTTGGCAGTATATTTCTCCTCTCCAGAACCAAGCACAAAACACTGGTCTTGCTGCGGGCAGAATCCCCATTTTTGGTTGTTCCAGTCAAACTTGAACACTGCTTTTTTCCATTGGCCATCGATGCAGCGGTAATCTCTTCCGTCGGCAATATGCTCGGTGAGAGTGGTAAATTTGCTCATTGGCGCTGCGCAGGCATATCCGTTCCAGCAGAAACCATCAGGACAGCAGGCCACTCCCGCTCTAGCATCGAAGGTATCGGGCATTTCCTGTAAAGGTTTCTTGGAATATTCTGCTGCACCAAACTCATCGACTAATTGCAATATTGGTTTTTCTACGTCGCATGGACCGGTGAATTCAATTATTGCGTAGGAAGCTTTGCCGGTGTTGAATTCTGGAAGCGCTGCTGGCTGACTATTTCCATCTTTATCGACGAGAGAAACTTCAACCTTGCATTCCTGCGCTTGGCTGAAGTGCACATTGGCCGCTGGAGGAACGGCTACACGTTCGGAGCGTAATTTTTCACCGTTTAAGGTTACCTTTCCTTCTTTGGCATACTTTCTTTCATCGTCTACAAACTCGCCGCCATAATGAAGTATTTCCCAATGAGGGAGTTCTTTTCCGGAAGTTGTAAACTCGGCATTGGAGATGAAATTTCTTGCGGGAAGAACCACAGCAGTGTGATTCCGCTTCTCTGGACCGAATGAATTGTCTTTTATGTCTTTTAAGGTTAATTCCAATTCCTGATAATATTCAGAAATGTTTTGTTCTTCTGTTGGTTCCAGAAAACCTTCAGTATTATAACCTACTTTCTCTATTTTATCATAACTCCAGGAATTAATAGTAGTATACCGCTCTTTAAGATCATCATCTGGGCGCACCGTGACTGAAGGCGAGCAGAACATTCCGTCGACTACGGAACAAGAAAGTTTGTTGTTGAAATTAGCACTCGCAGGAACATTTTCTAGGAAACTTGCCGCCTGGCAGCCGTAAAATCCCGGAAGATTATCCGCATCATCTTCATTGTTATAAAACAGAACCTGCTGGGAAACTTTTTTAGCTTTTATATTTCCGTATGCTCCAAAGGATTGGTCCTTTTTGGTGATTAAGGTTTCTTTCGGATCTTTATCAGTAATAAAATATAATTCATACAGCTCCGGATGTTTGTTGGTGATTTGATATGGCTGGCTTCCGGGAAGAGGGAAAAGGCATTCGTTTCCGCTGCAGGAATAATTTATAGTTTTAGTTACAGCTTTATAAGTTGGTCCTATGGGGCCCTTTACGGGGAAATATTCGTTCTCTCTCAGAGCCATAACTACAGCTAATGGGCGATTCCATAATCTGGCTGCTTCTTCTGGTTCTAAGTATTGTGCTGAGCCTTTAACAATGAGGTTTCCATATTTATCTTTTACGCCTTTTTCCCCTGCGGACTTTCCTACCGGTTCATTGGTTATAGCATCATAAAAATAAACCTCTGCAAGTTCATTATTGATATCTTTAAACCAAAACGTTGCTTTTCCTCTGTAACCTGGAGGCACTGCTGAGGTTAAGTCAATGGGGCAAAGTATCTTAAAATTTTCGCCGGGATTTAGAACTGATGCTCCAGCTGAAGCACAGGGAAAATCACCAAAACCATAATCATCTGCTTCATAAGGCTCTACGGCATCTGCTTTAAGGATGCGCCATTTTATGTTCTCCACGTTAGGTAATTCAATAGGATCATAACTTACACTATATTCCGGCTCATACGCAGTTACATCAAACTCCACATTCATGATGGTTTTGCCGGAAGCAATGGGCTGAGAATTCCAGCAGCCGTAACGTCGTGCTTCTTTGCATCCTTTGTCTGTTGGATCACACACTTTACTGCTGCCGGCGTAATATTCGTTGGGATTATTTCCACAGCAGTTGGCTGA
>CAYJVI010000003.1:0-28287 GCA_964373595.1 uncultured Methanosarcinales archaeon
TGACCATCGCCCTGTCGCTGTAGACTTCAAAATCGTGCTTGGCTCCACCCCGACAAATAGACAGTAATGTTTATAAAGTACCCTCAGAAAACAATACTGGTAGCAGTGGCAGGAAGCTTACGACCCTATCACTTCCGTTTATCGTAGGATTAAGCAATAGCGAAATCCTACTTGAAAGCATTTGGGATCAGCCCTTTTGCGAACGGAGTGAGCCAAAAGGGTTGAGGAAAGTCCGCCCACCTCAAAAAGGCTACTCCGGAACGGAGATGGAGAAATCCCATGGCTCTGGCACTTGAAAATTGCCTTGCAATTTTCGGTGCCTCCAAAATCTTCGGATTTTGTCTGGCTCAGAAACGACACGTCCATAATCGAGGATGATTGAATGGCGAAACTTCTTGAGAAAGAAGCGAGTTAACCCCTTGACGTTGGTTATGGGAGCGATGAAACGGTGAATCCTGGCCGGTGCAAGTCATATTTGACGCATAGTAGAATGCTTTCACAGGCTATCGGCAATCATACGATTGCTTTGGGCTTGACAAAAGGCGGCTTATGCCACTCTACCGACTCACTCAACAAAGAAACTACTTTGTTGGTGCACAAATGTGGTAGTTTCCACATTTTGTGTTTTAAAAAAAAAGTCGATTAAAAAACTGTAAATAAGAAAAGCGCAATTTTGAGGAGTTAAAATGGAAACAAAGAAAAGTATTGGATTAGCTGCTTTAGTAACATCATTAGCTTTACCGGCATGCAGCGATGAGAGCCTAGCAATCAGAACAGCAGAAAAAGCCGGATGGAAAGATGTAACGGTGATTGATTCTGTTTCGATCCAGCTTCCTGAAGGATTTTCTTTTTTAAAGTTCTGTAAGAAGGGAGAAACGGAATACAGGATTAAAGGAAAAAACCCTTCTGAGCAGGAAACAACCACCACCGTTTGCTGTGGGCAGAGTTATAGCCTCCGTCATTCGAGTTATATCTTCCGTTATTCTACTACAGATTGCAAAATGAGCCATTAATGTTTATTCATGTGAGAGAATCAGTAATAATGTAAACGAGGGGGTTGGTTCTTAGGTGTTTTAGGA
Source organism: uncultured Methanosarcinales archaeon (assembly GCA_964373595.1). Lineage (GTDB taxonomy): Archaea > Nanobdellota > Nanobdellia > Woesearchaeales > GW2011-AR9 > JACPIL01. The sequence continues at coordinate 1,080 of CAYJVI010000003.1, forward strand.
GAGAAATAGGATTATTTAATTTTGTAAAAAAAAAGACCAAAAACTATTTATAATAACCCTCACAATTTGAAATCAGAACATCTGTAGGGGAGATAAAAATGACTGACCAATACCTTAGAATTCATGGAACTATCCGTAAAGTGTGGATACCTGAATACCTAACTAAAGAGAATAATCCTCACCTGGTCAGCCCCGAGGTCATTGGTTTGACGAGAACACATATCGACCGAGGTTTATTCGAGCCAACTTCTATTGAACTCTTCGGCGAATTTGGAAGAAATTATGTCGGACGGGAAATCACATTATATGTTTATTGGAATACACCTAGTGAAAACCCACGAAGATTTAGGCAAGAAATATTCATTGACGGAAAACTGGAAGTTGATAAAGAATTAGTGATCAGTTAAGCTGGTCTAATCAAAGAACGGAGGAAACAAAAATGAACAAAAACACAATGTATGCTTTATTGATGGGAACAAATCTTGCTGGTTGTGACTATAGTCCTATTGAAACAAGAGGAGAGCAACAGGAAGTAATACGAGTTCCAACGGAGTGTAAAGATGTATTAGCCCTCGTACATAATCGGCGCGATAATAATTGGTCTTTAACCTGCAAGAGCGTCGAAGGGAAAGAGTTATTCTACGATAGAGGTAGTGTCGACAAATACTGGAGAAAATACAAAATCGTGCGGGAATGATTTCTTCACCAAAAACTATTTATAATAACCCCTATCTTACCTAAACATGGCAGACGATAAAATCCGATTACCCTCCGGACAGGGAGGATTGACCAGATACTTTGAAGAATCCGGCTCCAAAATAGAATTCTCTCCGGGAGCAGTCATCATCCTATGTATAATTATCATTATCATTGTGGCGCTTCTTCACTTTCTGGGCAGCCGTTTTCTTGCCTGAATGAGGTTACAAAAATGTTCCCCGGCATGAATCCCCGAAAAATGCAGCAGATGATGAAACAGCTCGGCATCCAGCAGGTAGACATTCCTGCTACTGAAGTTATCATCAGGACCGGGAAAAAGAATATCATTGTGACCAATCCTTCTGTAGCTAAAGTCAACATGATGGGGCAGGAAACGTTCCAGATCTCTGGCGAAGTCCACGAAGAAGAACTTTCCACCACGCCAGAAATATCCGAGGAAGATATTAAAACGGTGATGGAACAGGCCGGCGTAGACAAAAACACGGCACGGAAAGCGATTGAAGACGCAAATGGGGATTTAGCTGAAGCTATTCTCAACTTAAAAAATAAATGAAACGTCCTTATATCACCAGAAACATCGACGCGGTGGGCTATGCGTAGCATATGCCCGCCAAACTTGCCTAGATTGCTGGCAGCGGAAGCAATTATTTCGTTAAAAAGAGACGAATAGATACGGCACAGTTCGAAAAGTGAGTGATTTTAGATTTTTCCATCACTCAGAAAGTGAACTGTGCCATAGATACGAAAATAATATATACCTCAATATACTCCGCCTCTGTTCTTACGGTAATCTGCACATGGACGAATATTTATTTGAAGCTCGGGAAGAACTAAAGCGCCTAGAACACATCATTTACGTTAGTCTTAAGTACACTCGTACCGTTGATGTCATTCTCAATGCCTTGAACCGCATGGTCAGCACCTATGACTTTATTATCGACGCATTCCTGGAAAAAGCATTGCAAGAACAAAAACTTGATTTCATGCCCAAAAGCCCGGCCTTGAAGGCGAAAAAGCTGGCTGAACTGTATCCCGATGACCAATTAGTCCAAAAGAATCTTACTTTCTATTCTTCGCTGCGAAATACCCTTAAATCCCCCCAGCAGAAACGGCAGGAATTCCGGCGCCATGTTACTCTGATGGTAGCTCAGGAGGATTCAACCGTGGAAGTCGAAATTGATAATCTGGTCAATTACGAGAAATTTATCCACAAATTCCTGCTGTATTCCAGAAAGATTATTGAAGGAATTATCGAAGAAGATTAGGATAACTATGGACTTAGACAGAATTCTAGATAAAATAAAAATAAATGAATTTAACATTTTTGTCGGTTTGTTGTCCGCAAGCCAACTTGCAGCCGGCATATCTTTTTTTACCTATGAAATATGCAACTATCTAGGAGAAGGTTTTGATGAAAATAGTCCCATAAGGATTCTTGGCGGTTCGACAGCGCTATTACTATCGTATGTCAGTGGAAAGCATGTTCCTTGGGGAATAAAAAATCAAAACAAGCGTTATGACCGTTTGACAGACTGCCTAGGAAAAGAAGGATATAAAGAAGAATTTTGCAAAATATATATGGATCACCCTTGTGGAAGAAGTGTGGTGAAAACGGCATTAAAACGCACTGATAATTTTGAACATTATAAAGAATTAAAAGTTAAGTATCCTTTAACAAAATTAGCATAAACATGAAAATACAGCAGCAGAATATTTAAATAATCCCCTTCCCTTAAACTTCAAAAATGACCAAGTTCATCGCTTTTGTTTCAGGAAAAGGAGGCGCCGGCAAAACTACCTCCACGTTAAATGTCGGACAAGCCCTCTCTACTCTGGGAAAAGATGTGATCCTCGTTGATGCCAACATCGTTACCCCAAACTTAGCTATTCACCTCGGTTTTGTAAACCCCGAGGGAACGCTCAACAAATTTCTGCGCAAAGAAAAAAGCCTCAAAGAAATCATGTATCTGCATGAAAGCGGCATCTCACTCATTCCTTCTTCACCTTCGTTAAGCGAGTATCAGAAAACCAATCCGCAGAAGCTGCATAAAATATTTGATCATCTTAAAAATGCTGCTGACTTTGTGCTGGTTGACGCCCCCAGCGGGTTAGGCTATGACCTTCACCAGATTCTGAAAAACACCGATGAAGTAGTTTTAGTTGTAAATCCAACCTTAAGTTCAGTTATGGACGCGCTCAAAACTGTACAATTGGCCAAAGAAAACAACAATACTATAGCAGGAGTTATCCTCAACATGACTAACGGAGGAAAAGACGAACTTTCGGCAAAAGAAGTGGAAGGCATTCTTGAATACCCTCTTCTGGCTAATATCAAATATCACCGCAAAGTGCGCAAAGCTGCACATAAGCAGATGCCGGTGACTCACCTCTATCCCTGGTCAAAACCGGCCAGGGAATTTACAAAAGTTGCCCGGCATCTTGCTCTCGGCCATTAAAGCAAAACACCATGAAACTGCAGCGAAAAACAGAATTAGTGCAAAAAGGATGGGACGAAGGAGAATTACTAAAAGCAGAACAAATTCTTGACCGGGCAACTCAGCATGATATCTTCTTCTCCAAAATAGTGTTCTGGAGCGCGCTGGTAGTCATCGTGTTCGCCAATCTATTAGTCTCATTGCTGCTTATCCCTTTCCTTATCGCCTTGAACTCAGCGGTGTTATACGGCATCGTAGCGGTCCTCGCGCTGACTATCGGATTTCTGTACAATTTTCTCATCACTGACATTGGTTTGCTGGAAAAGAAACATCATAGAACTGCTGGTGTTATAATTCCTTTCATCGCCATGGCCAATGTTGTAATCATGGTTTTAGTATCCAATAAATTCATTGAAAGTTTAAAATTAAACAACCCGCCGCAGAATCCCTGGCTGGTAGCGATTGTTTTTGGCATTGCATTTATTGCTCCGTATGTTGTTGATCAGATGCGCAGGCATTACCGAAGAAACTAGCTTCCCAGCCCTATAAAGACAACACCAAGAATTATTCCCAGCAAGGCAGACCACTTGTAGCCGCTCATTTTCTCCCCCAGATATTTCACCGAAAAAAAAGTTGTCCAGATGTACGTCGTGGAGACCAGAGGATAAATGACACTTAACTCTTCCTGGCGTAAAATGATGATATACAAAAGTACAGACAAGCCGTACAGGCATAATCCCTCCCAAAGAATCCTTCTGGTCAGCAAAATTTTAAGAGGATAGGTATCCGCCCCTTTCTTAATGATGAACGTAGCTAAAGCGCCTAAAAATGTGGTCAATAACAGCGCCGCAAAAGAAAAAAGAGGTATCATTCCTGCGCTTTCCTCCGGGAACTGCTCCATCCCAATATGCTGACGGAAAAGATAATCAGGACCACCCCTATCCATTTCAATACATTCATAGAATCACTCGGGAAAAAATAAGGCGAAACTATGCTTACCCAAACATAACTTGAAGCCACCAGAGGGTAAAGCATGCTCAATTCGCCGGTCTTAAGGGCGATGATCATCAACACTGCGCCCATCCCATAAGACACAAATCCCAACAAAAATGGCAGGTTAAGGACGGTTAATGGCGCGGAAAGATCTATGCGTAAAGAACCAGCTTTCCACAATAATTGGCCCAAAGAAGTAAAAAGTGTACAAGCAATCATTAAAATAAATCCTGCTTTAGGAGAAAATGTTGTAGCCACAGGTATTATTCCTTCAATAAAATTTCAATTATTGCTGCGTACGCTGGCCGCGCGATCAGAACACCAAAAGATAACCCTGCTAACGTGGTCAGCGCAAATCCCTTCAATAACCCTGCGCCAGCCCAGAATAACGGCAGCATGGAAGCAAAGACGGTTAAATATGCCCCCGTAATTATAAACATGGCATTCTTTATCTTTCTTTTCCAATCAGAGGCATCATCTTTTTTCCCATGCACCGTTTCATCAGTTATGACTACCAGATGATCTACTCCTGTTCCAACTACTAAAATGATTCCAGCTATAGCTACCAGATCCAGATTCCATTTTGCAACTGTAGCAAATCCCAGCAGAAGCACTATCTCAGAAAGGAGGGTTAAAGCCATGGGGATAATTATTTTTGCTTTTCTATATCGGAGGAAGACCACTGTGACCACTCCAGCAAGAGCCAGGAAAATCACAACAGTTACATTATGTAAAAACTCTTTCCCTAACGAAGGCGAAATGGTATCCATCTTAACAATATCTAGTTTAACGGGAAGACTGCCAGTAATTAAGACCGTCTGCAATTTCTTCATGTTTTGAAGAGTGGTTGCAGCTGCCTGCGCTTGCGCTAAACCAGTGCCGGAACCGGAAATCTGAATATCGGTCGAGGCACGCCCTTTTAGCTCGCAGCCTATTTTTAAACTATCGACTTCCTTATCATCAAGATAGAGAGTTAAGTCTTCACTTAAATAACAATCTCCATCCTCATTAACCGCGGCCAATTTCTTAGTTATTTCCGCCTGCCTTTCTGCCGCTTCCGGACTTAAAGAAATCTGGAAGGCAAATCGACAGCCGTATCCGCTATCAAATTTAGAACAACCTTGCGTAGGATCCAGCCCTGAACACTCTGCGCTTCGGCAGACGTAGGTGATATCCTTCCTGCCCCCAAAGAAAACCGTTTCGTTGCCAACTTTTGCTTCGAATTTACCTTGACGTGCTAACAATTCCTGGATTTCTTCTTCAGTGACGCCGGCTATTTCAATAAGGATAAAATTATCTCCCTGCAAGTCTGATGCTGCTCTTACCGCCACATCACTTAACCCGTAGACATTTAATCTCTGCCGTAAACTATCCACAGTAAGCTGCAGTTCATCGTCAGAAATTGATTTGGCAGGCTTCAGCAAAACACGTGTCCCTCCTTCCAGATCCAATCCTTTTCGCAAGTTAGATCGCGGAGGATCATACACTCGTAATCCTAAATCCGCAACACCACCATCATTGGCAGCAGTGACCAGGGTATAGGCGCGTTTGCTTGTTTCCAGCCGCACAGTCATATTCGGACGCAATGACGATTCCAGCTGGTAATAATCCTCTGCTGATCCTATTTTCTCTCCGTTGAGAGAAAGAATTTTTTCTTTTGCTAAAGGAGTTTCGGATGGAGACGGACTACGCAATCCTGCGCCGAAAGCAGCTGAATCTGGGGCTACATGCCGGATGGTTGCTCCTTCTACGCCAAAAAGACGCGGCTGTATGGCCATGAGGGAAAAAAAAATAAATGCCAGAAGCAGCAAAACCCGCCAGTTCAAAAACATTTTTTTCCAGGATATGCCCATATTATTGCCCCTTCCTTTCCAGATATAAACGCAGTATTCCTACATTCTGGATCCAGGTAGTGATAAAGTCTACCAGCAATCCAATGAATAAGATGATCATTATTTGTTTTATAACCTCGCTTTGAACAAAAAGCAAAGTGATAGTAATCGCCACTAACGTCGTAATAAGCATGGTGGAACCTGTTTTTATGGCGCCATAAACGCGCTCCATGACAGAACCTTCTGTTCTCTTCAACACCCGCGTAGTCAGCAGCAGATCAGTATCGACGGAATATCCTATCAACATCAAAAAGGCGGCCACGCCTGCAGTGCTAAGCTTGATTCCGGTTAAATTGAAGATAGCTAAGGTAATAGTGATGTCAGAAAATACCGCCAGGATCACTGCAAAGCTGGGAATAACAGTTCTAAAATAAAGGAAAACCACTAATCCCATCAATAAGAATGCTACCAACAAGGCACGAAGCGTCTGGGCAAAAAAGGCATTTCCTAAAGAAGAACCAACAACTTCGACACTATAATCCCCCGCCTTAAGATTAGCTTTTTCTTCTAAAAATTTTATGAGCGCGGTAATTTCTTCTTTTTCCTGCGCATCCGAATCAACGGCAATAGCTACTATTTTCCCTGCAGAAGTAATAGTCCGTACCGTAATATCAGCTCCAGGAAAGGCTTCTGAAAGTTGGGGCCCGAGCTCTTTTTCATCGAGCCCTTCAGCCTGGGCTATAGTAATGGTGGAACCTCCTTTCAAAGTGATTCCTTTATTGACAAAATCACCGGTAAGAGAATATTGGACCCCGATTTGGATGATAGCAAAAACCACCATAATAATGGGGATAAATGACAATATCTTATACTTCGTTTCATAAATATGTTTCAGTTTCTGAAGCATGCACTTTCTCCTTTGGGCTTGTATATAAAGATTATGCTAGTACAAATGGCAAGAACAACCCCCATAACATTTATATATCCTTATTCATTTTAAAAAAGCGTGAAGTAGATGTGAAATTAATCGAATTAAAAGAGGTTAGCAAGAGCTTTGGCAAGAATGGAATTCTACAAGACGTAAACTTCGCCATAGAAGAAGGTGACATTCTGGGATTAATCGGCCGTTCCGGAAGCGGAAAGACCACTTTGCTGAATTTAATCGCAGGATTTCTGGAGCCCAGCGACGGAGAAGTGCTTCATTTCTTTAAACCGGCGCATGATCCTGAGAACTTGCATGAGAATCTCCATAAGATCAAAGAGTTGATCGGCTATGCTCCACAGCACAATTCTTTCTATCCCAAGTTAACCGTGGTAGAAAACCTTCTCCATTTCGGACAGTTATACGGGTTGCCCAGAGAAACCATCCTGAACAACATTAAAGGGTTGTTGGAAGCGACTGAACTTATGCCCCACCGCAATAAACTGGCAGAACATCTTTCCGGCGGAATGCAAAAGAGGCTGGACATTTCCTGCAGCCTGGTGCATAAACCAAAAATTCTCCTTCTTGACGAGCCCACTGCTGATCTTGATCCAGTGCTACAGAAAGAAATCATGAATTTTCTGGTGCAGGTCAACAAGCAGGGTGTTACGCTCATCATTGCCTCGCATCATCTCCATCTCCTGGAAAAATCATGCAACAAAATCGCTATCGTTCACCAGGGAACAGTGCACAGCCACGGCCATCTGGACGAAATCCGAAAACCCTACCTGAAAGATAATTTTACTATCTGCCTAAGTCCCGGCGACAACAAAGAGCGGCTGATTTCCATTCTCAAAACCCTGCCCGTGGAAAGAATCATCGACAAGGATCAGCACCTCATTGTTCACCCTACAAACATCACTAAAACCGTCACCGGCCTTCTCACCATGATCCAGGAAGAGAATCTCTACCTTCACGATTTAGATATCCGGCATCCATCGCTGGATGAAATCTTTGAAATCATCACCTCGCCGGAAAAATAGGGATCTACCAATATACTGACAAATGAAATCGATGTGGCTGTTAATCAAAAAGAACCTGAAACTGCTGGTGCGCTCAAAAACTTCTGCCTTAGTCATTTTCTTTGCGCCGCTCTTGATCATTCTTCTTCTTGGATTGTCATACAACACTTCCTCAAAATATGGGCTGAACATCGGCATCCATGCTGCTGCTTTTACTGACGATGTCAATGCGCTTATAACTTCCCTGCAGGAACAGGAATTTAAAATCATCAAATACGAATCGGCAGTGGAAGAATGCGTTGAAGATATCAAATCAGGATTTATCCATACCTGCCTTTCTGTTCCGGAAAGCCTGCGGGTGGAAGCAAACCAGCAGAAAGAAGTGGTATTTTACGTCGATCCCAGCAAGATCAATCTGGTGTGGATGATCCAGGAAACGCTGGGGAATAAATTCAACTTGAAATCACAGGAAATAACCAGAGAATTGACCGGCAGTCTTCTCTCGACGGTTGCCGACACCAAAACAAAACTGGATGAACGGAGCGGGGAATTGAATGCCCTGAAAGAAAAAAGTTCCACGGCATCGAGCTCGGCGCTGTCAGCAAGCCAGCAGCTTGGTTCTCTCGACCTAAGCCTGCCGCCAGCAACTTACGATCCGCAAGCCTTGTCTAACTTCAAAATCTCGCTCTCTTCCGAAGTGCAAAACAGTCTTGATGAGGTGGAAAATGCCCGGGAAAACGTGGAAGCGGCAAATGTCAGCAATGACGGCGAAATCCTCAGCAGCCTTGATGAAATTGAAGCAAAATTGGGAAAAGTGGATGCTCTTATCAGCGGAGCGGTTGTCAGCGCTAACGTAAGCAATGGAAGTAATCCGGCCGCTTCTGAAAGCCTGACTTCTCTTCTGGCCTTATTGGAACACGATCTGACCGCAACAAAAGATAAGTTGACTGCCGCCTCGCAAACCGTCACTTCTTCGAGCTCAAGCTTAAGTTCTGTTGCCCAGACTATGCAGGAAAGTGTCGGCGCTTTGGAAGGAGTGCAGGGAAAAATAAACGAAATGAAGGCATCTTTAGAAGCGCAAAAAGTAACTGATGCTGGAGTCATTTCATCACCGTTAGTCACCAGAATAGAACGCGTCGGCCAGGGAAGCACGTACCTTAATTACATGTTCCCGGCGCTGCTGGTGTTAGTAGTCATGTTTTCTTCTTTGCTGCTGGGAACAACCTTAGTGATGATGGAAAAAAACAGTCCGGCCTTCTTTCGAAATTACTTCCTGCCCCTGCGGAAAGGCACATTTGTGCTCTCAACTTTCTTCACCACCCTGCTGATTACCGTAGTGCAAATCGTGGTTCTTTTGGGTGTCTCTGTCGCTTTCCTGAAAGAAAATCCCTTGCACCTGCTTCCGGTTGCCGGAGTGCTGTTGTTATCGTCATCAGTATTTTCCTTCCTGGGGATGGGCATCGGCTATGCCTTCAAATCGGAAGAAACCGGAACACTTGCCTCCATATCGACGGGAAGCTTGCTGTTGTTTTTTTCAGGAGTTGTTTTGCCGTTAGAAAGCATTTCTGCTGCAGTCAGAAAAGCGACCTTCCTCAATCCCTTCGTCATTTCGGAAGATATTATTCGGGAAGTATTCCTGTTTAAAGCCGGGACTGCAGCAGTCTGGCCGAAATTGCTGACCTTGGCTGGATATGCTGCGGGATTGTTTGTGATCATTCTGGTGGCGGAATATTTGATGCATAAGCACTTCATCAGCGGCTTCATGAAACACCGCCACTTGAAACATAGACAGCAGGAAAAGCGCGACAAGAACAATGTTTAAGATTTTTATTTTTAGAAGAGTTTAATTGTGCTAAAATAGTTTTATAAAAGTTGAGAGATATCTTCAACAGAATGATGATAAATAGTTTGATTTCTAACTAATAATAAGATTTCAACTTCTGATGTTTTTTCTTTACCAACAGGAACAAATCTAGGAACAAGTCTAAATTCTGTTTCTGTTTTATAGCCATCCTCCTCTGGAACAAAACCTGATCTTAATGGATTAACTTTAAAATACGGAGATATGACCAAAGCATCAATATTTTTATACCAAGAATCTCCTTCCTGACGTCCCAGTTCTGGGCAAAGACTAAGTCTTAAATAATAACTTCCCTCTTTCTCATCAAATCTACATGAATATCTCAATTGTGCCATATCATCTTGATTCATTTTTATGCTTCAAAGTATCTATCTGTTATAAATTCTTCTGGTCAAACTTTAAATATCTCTACTCTTTCCTTAAATATACATAATACGACCAAATCCAATGCTAACCAAAAAGAAGAAATTAATCGTCATCGCCGGCTCTCCCGGCGTAGGTAAATCAACGCTAGCAAAACTTCTCACCAAAAAGTTAGGATTTGATCGTCTTGACTTACATAATTACTACAAACGTATCTCAAGCAGTTACAATCGATCCAAACAGAGTTATGATATCGACTACCGCAAATTAGAAAAATTAGTAAAAGAAAAACTGCAAGAGTCAGAAAAAGGCCTGATCATTGATTCACACATCAGCCACTTACTTCCCAAAAAATTGGTTGATCTATGTATAGTACTAACCTGCTCCAATCTTAAGAAACTTGAAAAGCGATTACAGAAAAGAAAATACTCTAAAAAGAAAATCCGTGAAAATCTCGATGCAGAAATATTTCAGGTATGCTTGATGGAAGCAAAGGAAAGAGGACATAAAGTGATGGTGTTTGATACGGCTGAAGGAATGGATAAAAATAAGATAGTTAGTGAAGTGTATGCAGTTCTACGTAATCATCAGTAATTAAAGGAAACAACTGTTCCGGCCCTAACTCTTTTTCGGTGATTAAATTCACTAAGTTCTCTAAAGAAGGATCATGATTGGTCAGCCATGAACTTTTCCGGGGTAAATTCAAATTTGTGCCGATATGTGCCCCGCGAGCGGAAATAGTTCCGGTAACGCGATCTCGAGAAACCTCAAATGATACTTTCTTGTAATGAGTTTGGTGAAGAAGCATAGTGTATTGAACATGTAAACCTATGGGTACTGCTTCTGAATTTACATCGTACGAAACGGATATTTGTGTAGCAGTTTTGGTTTCAGGATGAAACGTATCCCGGCTAACCTGGCTGGCAAACGACAAATCTTTATCTCTTTTAGTTAAAACTTGTTTTACATAAAATAAACCTATGGAAGGATATGGATAATAAAAATTCTTTGTTTCAGCAAACTCCTCTTTCGGATAATGTAAGAACAATGAGCCATCTTTATTATGTGGGAGAATCAAATACAATCCCCCTTGAGTTTGATGTGCTTTGTAGCAGAAAGGCTTCTTGTTCCAAGGAAGAGAGTTGCGCCAAGTACGAGGAAAACGAAGTACTTCTTCACCCCTTTCCAAAGGATTTTCCAAGGTCAGTAAGTTATCTAAAAATGACATAACCTTGAAAAAAACGGTTGATATAATAATACTTACGCAATAAACAACAAATCTTTATAAAATAAGGCTTACATTTTCCTCTTATGGCCGCGTTAACCGCAACAGAAAGACTGCACTTACGGAAGCTGATCAATGAATTAAAGAGCCATAAGGCTCCCCACACCGAGTTTGTGACCGTTTACATTCCGCAGGGATACGAGATTTTCAAGATCATCCAGCATCTGGCGGAAGAGCAGGGAACCGCTTCCAACATCAAATCTGCTTCCACCAGAAAAAACGTGCAGGGCGCTTTGGAAAAAATGGTGCAGCATCTGAGAGGCTATCCTAAAACACCGCCAAACGGACTGGCAGTATTTTCCGGGAACATCGCTGCCGGCGAAGGGAAACAGGATTTCCGCGTCTGGAGCATAGAGCCGCCTGTTCCCTTGAATATCCGTATTTACCGCTGCGATAAGAATTTTGTGACTGACATTCTGGAAGAAATCATGGTCGATCACAATGTCTACGGTTTGGTAGTTCTTGATCGCCGGGATGCTATTCTGGCTTTATTGAAAGGCAAAACCATTGTTCCTTTGCAGAAAACTCACTCTGAAGTTCCGGGGAAATTTAAGGCGGGGGGACAATGTCATGTTTTTGGTACTTTAATCCAATCTTCTACCGGTAATATCCTTAAAATTGAAAATTCTCATAACCCCCTGGTAGTCAAGAGTATGGTTATAGACAATTATTCAATTAAAGATTCCCCGATAACGGATAAGTGGACTGTACAAAAACAAGAAGTGTACAAAATAAAGACAAAGTATCCCCAATTAATCGTAGAATCATCTAAGGAACATGTTTTCTTTGTGATGACTCCGGAAGGAATAGTCGAGAAGTCTGCTGAAGAGTTAAAGGTAGAAGATACCTTACTTATGCCTGAAAAGATTGAAATAATTGGACAAAGGCAAAAACTAAATTCAAGAAAATATTACAATTCCTTTGTAATTAATAAGGGAGGGCAGGAATTACTAAAGAATAAAAGGTCAGAAAAAGGATTATTGCAGAGAGAATTAGCTAAAAGAATAAATGTAATGCAAGCGACCATCTCTTCCTACGAAATAGGAAAATTACATATCAATAAGGAGCCGCTACAAAAACTCTGTGTAGAATTTGGTTTAGATTTCGAAGAATTCTTGGAAAACTATTGTCAGCATTTCCATCATCAAGGAACAAGTGTAAGGCTTCCAGAAGAACTTACTGAAGAGTTTGCTCAGTTCTTAGGGTATTACGTGGGCGATGGATCTATGGAAATAGATAGAGTAACGCTCTTTGAACAAAGAGAAGAAGTTGCTTTAGCCTATAAGAAACTATTTGATGAATTTTTTAATATTGATAGCAGTTATAAGTTTAGAGAAAGCAAAAACTATCACCAATTAAAATTTACTAGCAGGCCTTTAGTAAGAATGATCCAGGGAGAATTCCCCGAGATTAAAAAGACCTTAGACACAGAAATTCCAAAAAAAGTATTGGAATCTGAAAACATGATTGTTGCTAAATTCTTAAGGGGATACTTTGACGCCGAAGGATATGTAAGCCGAGATAGCGTTGGAATAGGTGCTAATAATAAAACACTAATTGGTCAAACTCAGCTTCTGTTACTGAGATTTTCCATCATAGCTTCTTACCTGGAATATGACAATAGACGTAACCCTTATTCAAAAAATCCTATATTTAAGCTGCAAATAAATGAAAAAGAATCTCTAATAAAATTTAAAGAATTAATCGGTTTTACTTCGACAGAAAAAACAAATAAGCTTGTAAAGTTGATTGATGGTAAAACTGGTAAGAGTAGTGTTCGACAAATCCTCACCCCTGGAACAAAAGTAAGAGAGATTATAGAAAAAGCAGGTTATAATACCCAGCTCTTCCCAAAAGTAAACAATTTCTTTAGAAATGAGAGGATGATGAGCAAGCAAGCCTTTAAATCCTCAATTTTGAATTGTGTTAAGAATAAAAACTTGTACAAGCAACTAGAAGAGATTTATAATTCGCCGATTTTACCAGTTAAGATCGCTAGTATTGGGGTTAGAAAAGAAGAAGTAGAGATGGTCGATATTTCCGTAGGTAACCAAAATTTCATCGCCAATGGAGTAATTGTTCATAATTCCGCGCAACGGTTTGCCCGCATTCGTGAAGGAGCCTACAAAGATCACTTCAAGAAAATCGCTGAATACATGAAAAACCAGTTTCTTCCTTTAGGAAACAATCTGAAAGGAATTATTGTCGGCGGACCTGGAACAACCGTCAACGATTTCCTGCAGAAAGAATACATCACTGGTGATCTTCAAAAGAAAATTATTGGCACAAAAGACCTGTCTTATACTGAGGAATTCGGCCTGCAGGAACTGCTGGATAAATCTGAAGATTTGCTGGCAGAAGAAGAGGTAGCTATAGAAAAGAAAGCGGTGCAGCAGTTCTTCAACGAATTTCGGGAAAATCCTCAAAAAGTGACCTATGGTGAAGCGCAGACTTTGAAAGCCTTGGAGATGAATGCAGTAAGTGTACTTTTATTGTCCGAAAGCATGTCAGAAGACAAAATCTTTGAATTAGAAGAAAAAGCGCATAAAGGCGGTGCAATAGTGAAGATTATTTCCACGGAAACTCGAGAAGGGACGCAGTTGAAAGAATTAGGCGGGATTGCAGCTATTTTGAGGTATGAGATTGAGCAGGGTTAATTATAGATAGAATGAATGGTTTTCCTTCTTAGGTTACTGCTCTTGAATATAATCTCTCAAATTGTTTTTCCCAATTACCACCTTTGTAATAATGCCTGTTCCTTGTTACTCTGAAGACCAACATTCCTTTATATTTTATTTCTGGACCACACATATCAGAATCATTAGAAATCTCGAAAGTTCTGGTTTTGTAAGAAGAAAATTCAGTGTAATCTTGTGAGTGTTCGTTAACTTCCATTCTATTATCGCCCAAAACACGACAAATAAATTCAGCCATATCACTAATTTCATCCCTCTTTTCCGTTGCCTTTAGAATCTTATCCAAACTTGTAATGCCCATCTAAAAGAGTAGGAAAGTTACTTTATAAAAACATTCCCGTTCTCAACTATACAATCTAATCACATATAGGCAATTCTTATAAAATACCAAAGCAAAATAGAGCTATGAACCTCATCGAAGAATCTTTCCAGCGCTTATTTCCGGATAAAGAATTTTCTTATCTGACCGAGATGGAATATAACCGCAGGTTAGCAGATTTCAATGCCAACATCTACTACACCAGAAGTAAAATCAAGATCAACCTCAACCTGCAATGGAAGGATATCGACAAAGAAATCAAAATAGGCTTAATACAGCACCTTCTGTTAAAAATGTTCAAAACCAGAGGGCATACCTACAATATCGAGCTCTACAACAATTTCATCAAGAATATTCCTATTCTAACCCCAAAAACAAAATCTGATCCGGTATTGGAAGCATCATTTCATCGCATCAATGGACAATTCTTTTTTAACGCAGTAGAAAAGCCTAACCTCACCTGGGGACAGGATTCTGTCCGTAAATTGGCCAGCTATAATTTTCATACTGATACGGTGACGGTATCCACGCTTTTTACTGATGCCAAAGCAGAAATCCTTGACTATCTTATGTATCACGAACTCTTGCATAAGTATCATAAATTCAAGCATAATTATGGGCGGAGTTCGTTTCATACCAGAGCATTTAGAGAAGATGAACAGCGTTATCCTAATCACCAATTAATTGAAAAAGAAATAGAAACTGTAATAAGAAAGAAAAAATATTCGCGCAAAAAACAAAACTTTTGGAGGTTATTCCAATGACCAAAACTATGATAGAAAAACTTTCGGAACATTATGTCTGGTGCATGAAACATGGCAATGGAGGGCATGCCGTTGGCTTTTACAGCGAAACGGAAGAAAGAATCAGGTCAGAATATGAATTCCCCTCTGGAAAATTTACCTTAAAGAAAAAAGAAGAACGGTTTTTCTTGTGGAATTACGACCTTCGGCCACGCCCAGACCAGCGATACATTTAAAAATAACCGCTAATTTTTTGTTGGTGATACTTCATGTATGAAAAAAAAATGGTCAGCGTGGGCACCCTTAAGAAAGGGGATACTATCATTATTGATGAAGCTCCCTGCAAAATAACTGACACCGCCACTTCCCGTCCGGGAAAACACGGGCATGCTAAAGTCAACTTAACCGCAGTAGGCATCTTAGACGGTAAGAAACGACAGCTGGTCATGCCCGGGCATGATAGGGTAGAAGCGCCCATCATCGAAAAGAAAAGCGCCCAAATCCTTTCGGTCTCAGGAAATAATGCTAATGTCATGGACATGGAAACCTATGAAACCTTTGACATGGAAATTCCCGAAGAATTGAAAGGAGAAGCAGCAGAAGGGAAAGAAGTCCTCTACTGGACTATCATGGGCGCAAAAGTCATGAAACAAGTGAAGTAATATGGCACACAAATTCGAAGAAGCACTGAACCGGACTCTTAAGAATATTTTTGTCTGCAGGATCTGTAAAGCTAAAATCAGGGCTCCCAGTTTGAAAGTAAGCCAGGGAAAAATAAAGTGCAGGAATTGTTCTTCTGTCAAGTTAAGGCCGAAAAGGAAGAAGTAGGGCCAGAACTATGATTCAGTTGATGAGCCAATCTATACCGATTGATTTTTTTCATATTCAAGAACAGAATTAATTTCTTATACTTTGGGAATGTTCTCTCTACCTAAAGCTATCTGCGAAGTTGCTAAATTTTTCATCAGCAGGCAGTATTTGGGTGGACAAGGGATTAGTCAAGAAGAGTTGGATGGCCCTGATTCGTTGAATGCTAAAAAAGAATAAAAGCGGAGCTTTTTTAAACCTACAGGCCCTTTCTTTCTTATTATGGTTGAAAGTATTTTAGCGTTTGCACTCAAATACAAATTTATTATCTTATTCTATCTGTTAGTGGTTCTTTTCCTCATCTGGAAATGGAAAAACGTAGAGCGCCAAGCCAAAATCATCTTCCTCTACCGCATGAAGTGGGGAATAAAATGGATGGATATGGTTGCTTCCAAGTTCCGCGAATGGATTATTCTCTTCGGTTACATCGGTATGGGAGCTGGATTTGTAGGGTTAGTAGCAATATCATATATCCTCATCAAAAATTTATATTCATTGGTTACCCAGCCTGCTGCTGTTTCTGGTGTTTCTCTGGTGCTTCCCGGAGTCAATGTTCCCGGATTGGGCGTATTGCCTTTCTGGTATTGGATATTAGCGATTTTTTGCATTGCCGTAGTGCATGAATTCTCTCACGGCGTTGTAGCCAGAGCGCATAAAATTGAAGTGAAAAACACCGGATTAGTCTTCCTTGGCCCAATCTTGGGGGCATTCGTCGAGCCTGATGAAAAGAAATTGCGGGCGGATAAAGATATTGTCCAATACTCTGTTCTTGCAGCTGGTTCCTTTGCAAATGTTGTCCTGGCTATTGTTGCAATAATATTCCTCAACCTTGCCTTCATGCCCTTGCAGCAAACCATGGTAGAACCGTCTGGATTCACCTTTGACGCCTATGCTGGGGAAATTATGCCTGTCGCAGAAGCGGGAATAAAACCGGGAACAATTATCACTGGAATTAATAATCAGAAAACAAACAATTTTCAAGAATTCAGCGATGAATTAGCATTTTACCGCCCTGGTGAAGATATTATAATAAATACTGCTGAGAAAGATTATACTATCACTTTGGCAGCAAATCCTGATAAGCCAAAAAAATCCTTTCTGGGAATTAAGGATATTAGAAATGAATTTGATATCAGAGAGAATTATGAATTTGGAGCAGGAAAAGTTGCATACGTTGTGGTAGATTGGCTTGCTGGATTCCTGCGCTGGCTATTCCTGCTAAGCATAGGTATTGGATTATTCAATTTACTTCCCTTGCCCATTGTTGATGGCGGCAGGATGGCCCAAGCATTCTTACATAAATTAAAAGGCCAGGAAAAAGGAGAACGATTATATCATAAAGTAAGTTTATTCTTCTTATTAGTGTTATTGTTGAATTTGTTTTATCCGTTGTTGGTGAAGTTGTTGTAGAGTTCACATAATTATTTAAAGGATATTTTTCAAATAGAAAAATAATGTATTACGACCAATTCAAGATAAAAGAATAACTGGTATTAAGAGTGGTGAAGTGATAGAGTTATTTGGGGATATTATTCCTAACTGGAATCTGGCTGTGGGTCAAAGGTAAAGATTAGCGTAGAGTTATTTTTACCGGGTCTTGATGGGCAAATAGTTATTGATTTACCGCAAGCGCTTGCTCTCTCTTCTTAACCTCTGTCTCTATTTGAGGTATTAAACTCAAGAACCACATTTTACTGGATGGAATCGAAATATTTTCTGGCAAACCACGTTCAGAATCGCGACGGCGAAGATGAGCTATCTCAACTGGTTTTCTGTAATCGAAAGACAACGAAACGCCTCTGACCGAATATTCCGAAAAGAATGGATCACCACCCCCATAACTGTTGTCAACCGCCAAGAGATCCGCTTGAAGGTGGCTCCTGAAGAGTCCCCACTTCATATCCGAAACAAGGAGAATTGGAACATACGATCTTCGTATTGTTTCTGCATCTGTGACACCTTCAGGAATGACTACACCGCTGAGTGTCATATTCCATTGATGGTCTTTACCCAGCAATTTATTATCTTGTACAGATGCATTGTAGGTCTCATCGCCATTTGGGTGATCCCAAACTGCTAATGGAAATTCGGCTCTTACGCTTTTCTTTGCATACAAACCAAAGGTTTTCGCTAATGGCGCGAACTCATTAAAAACTCGTGGGTCATTCAGTGTCGTGGCTACTTGTTGAACAAATTGATCAAGTGTGGTGATATATTGTTTAGGCCTTGCTTCATCCATATCTTAAAATAGATATGTGTTCTATTTAAATATTTCCAGAATTTGATATTGCCAATTGAAAAGATAGAATATTTCACTCCTGTTCCGCCAAATACTTCTCCGACTGCCAAAAAGTTTAAATAGTAGGTACTTATCCGATAAGTGGAAAATAATGATTCATCTTTCAGAACATGCGCGTGAGGCTATGGCTGACGATGAGATTACCGAAGAAGAGATTGCAGAGTGTTTGGAGCATGGTGAACTGGAAATAAAACAGCGGATAAGAGGAGAATTAAGATGGGGGAGAAAATTAAACCTGAAAGAGAAGACCATTTATGGTTATTTACACTGAAAAAGAATCAATTAAAAGAGTAATCACTTGTTATACTATCAGGAGGAAAAAATGGCTAAACAAATGAAAGAAGAAGCGCCCTATTGTGTTAAATGTGATCGAGAAATGACCGGAGTCCTTTTGCCTAAATATGAATATCAGGAAGGCCTTGTTCTCCATAATGTTAGTGCGTATCGCTGTAATTCCTGTGAGAAAATATTTTTCACTGAACAACAAGCAAAAGAAATGAAAATGAGAACGAACGAACTCCGGGAATACACCTTTGGATTTGAACGAAAGGTGCTGGTAAGCGGGAAAAGTCTGGTGGTGGGGATTCCTTCGGAATTAGCAGAACACCTCCACCTTCATCAAGGACAAAAAGTAAAAGTTTATCCTGTTGCAGACGAAGGACTCATGATACGAAAAGTGTAGAAGTGCTCTCTCACTCCTGCTCTGCTAAATACTTCTCTGCTTCCATGGCGGCCTGGCATCCGGTTCCGGCAGCAGTAATGGCCTGTCTGTAACGAACATCCTGCACATCGCCAGCCGCAAACACACCGGGAATATTCGTGTTCATGAACCGATCTGCTTTAATATATCCTTTCTCATCTAAATCCAATTTTCCTTCAAATACCTTTGTGTTGGGAATGTGCCCGATAGCTAAAAATACACCATCGGTCTTAAATTCAGTAACTTTTCCTGTTTTCACATTCTTTAATTTCACGCCAGTCACTTTCTTTCCATCACCAAGAATTTCCGCAACTTCGCTATCCCATATCACTTTGCATTTTTCGTTCTTGAAAAACCTATCCTGCATGATTTTAGAAGCTCTGAACGAATCCTTTCTGTGAATGACAGTAACCTTCGTAGCAAATTTAGTCAGGAATTGCGATTCTTCCATGGCGGAATCTCCTCCGCCAATGACTACAACTTCTTTTCCTTTAAAGAAAGCCCCATCGCAAACAGCACAAGTAGTCACTCCTCGTCCTTTATACTTCTCCTCAGAAGGAATGCCTAACCATCGCGCAGAAGCGCCAGTAGCAACAATCAAAGTTTTAGTCTGAACCTTCTCCCCGCCCATCAAAACTAATTCAAATACATTCTTGACTTTCTTAAATTCAGTCGCAATATCAACCTTAAATCTGGTTCCAAATCGCTCTGCCTGCTTCTTACACATCTCAACTAAAGCCGGGCCTTGCACTCCTTCTGGAAATCCGGGAAAATTCTCTACATCAGTTGTTAACGTCAATTGCCCGCCATCTTCCGGACCGGAAATGACCAGAGGATTCAAATTAGCTCTGGCTGCATAAATAGCTGCAGTGCAGCCGGCAATTCCTGTTCCTAAGATGACTACTTTTTCCATGATAAATTAAGAAAAGAAGTGTTATTTAAAAGTTTGTAGTTTCAACACGAGACTATTTAACCAAGTTCTCTAGAGATACCCGAGCAACTAAAGCGTTACGCACAACTAGATCTGCTCTTAAATTAGCAAAATTATTTCCAGCGACTGCAACAGGAACCTCTAACATTTTTTCGGTATGATATAGCTTAGCCTTGGCATTCCATACAAAAGGAACACTTTCTGTTCTAAAATAGCGAGGTATTGATGGTAATATTTCTTCTATCGTCATGAGAACTTCTTTATTGTTAAGAGGACTGTCTTTTCCAGATACATATTTCCCCTCTAATTTAGAACCAATCAAATAACAATTTCTATCTTCACCATGTAGGTAATAATGGGTCCATAGTAGTGAATCATCCAGTTTATTCATTTTTTTTACCCCCTATTAACACTTATAACATAATATAGTTTATTTATAAAACTTCACTCCTTCTCCTGATTCTCCATCAAATAATAAGATAACAACCGCACTCCCGAACCGGTCGCTCCTTTCATAAAGTACGCACCATCAACCGCCCAGTAAGCAGAACCGGCAATATCCACATGCGCCCACTTAGCTTTCTCCACAAACTTAGATAAAAACACACCGGCAGTAATAGATCCAGCTTCGTAGCCTTTTCCCTTCTGCGAAATATTATTCAGATCTGAAATCGTTCCATCCATCCAATCCTGGTATTCGTCAAAGAAAGGCAGCGGCCATACCCTGTCGCCGGAAGCCATTCCTGCATCTTGTAATTTCTGCAGCAATTCTTTATCTTTTCCCATTATGCCAGCAGCATAATATCCGAGAGCAACTACGCATGCTCCAGTCAATGTAGCCAAATCAATCATCACTTCTGGCGCGTAATTCTTCTCCGTATATGCTAAGGCATCGCACAAAACTAATCGTCCTTCAGCATCAGTGTTTCCTATTTCAATAGTTTTTCCATTATACGCTTTCACAATATCTCCGGGACGCTGCGCAGAAGCATCCACCATATTCTCGCACAGGGGCATGACGGCAATCAAGTTCTTCTTCAGCTTCAATTCTGCGGCTACTTTAATCGTTCCCATCACTGCTGCTGCGCCAGCCATATCTGTTTTCATGTCTTCGATGTACTTGGTCGGCTTTAGGTTATAGCCTCCGCTGTCAAAAGTGATTCCTTTCCCCAGCAAGGCAGTATATTTCCCTTTTTTTGAACCTTGGTATTCCAACAAAAGTAATTTAGGTGGATTTTTACTGCCAGCATTTACCCCTAACAAAGCGCCCATGCCTTCTTTCTGCAATTCAGCCTTATTGAGAACTTTTAATTTCACTGCGCTATACTCCGATACTATCTGTCGCGCTGCTTTCTCCAGATATTCAGAATTAACCACGCTGGCCGGCTCATTGACTAAATCCCGGATCATATTGGCGCATTCGGCAATCACTCTTCCCGTGGTTAGCCCTACGGCAAATGATGCCGGCGCAGCAGTCCACTGCACTGAAACTACACTCAGAGGTTTCTTTTTTTCCTGCTTATCCTTGGCCAGATATTTGGTAAAATTATAATTGGCTAACAGCAATCCTTCTGCGGCTGCTCTTCCCAGCATCTCGGGATTGAAATGCTCCAGAGAACGCGCCTTTTCGACGACGTTGGTGAACAACGAGCCATAGGAGGCGCATTTCGTGGCTGCAACCATTTTTCCTGAGGCTTGGCGCAGCTTCTCGACATCAAATTCTTTCTTCGCTCCCAAGCCCAGCACCAAGACTTTTTTATACGGCAAAGCAGATAATTTTGTGGAATATACTTCCCCAAATTTCCTGGAGAATGCCTTCCGTTCCATTGCTTCCTCAAGCTCCTTAGCCAATTCTTCACTTAACGATTTATAATTATCAGTATCTTCTTCAAATAAGCCTAAAAACAAAACTTCCTGCTTCTTGTCCATTTCCCGCGACATCGTTATTTTCATGTTTTCCCACTCCATTTTTTGCTTGACCGAGCTTCAAGAAATGAGGCATAGCCATCATTTCTGCACAGAAATATGATATTCTTCATATTTCTTGTGCCACCGTTAAGAATATCTTTCAAACTTAACATGTTCCGCTTTAACACCCTTTTTCATTAAAAACTCTCTGCTTTCCAGCACTAGTTCCTTTAAGCCGCAAATATAAAAAGTTTTGTTTTTTAAATCGGCAGGAAGATGCTCATAAACCCTTCCCGTGGCTCCTTTCCACTTCTCCTGGGTTAAGGTAGGAATGTATGTAAAATGAGAAAATTCTGTTTCCAATCGCTGAAACTCCTGATGCAGAAATAAATCTTTCTTCTCCTTAACACTGAAAATGAGCACAAATTTGGTATTTCGGTGACTGGGAAGATATTCCTTAATCATGCTGTGCAACGGCGCAACTCCTGTTCCTCCCCCTACAAACCAAAGTTCTTTATTTCTGTCCTTTTCTTCAAACACAAAATGTCCTAAGGGCCCTTTTATTTGGAAGGAATCTCCCTTCTTGGCTTTTGGTATGATTTCAGAAGCAAAGCCTCCTTCTACTAACTTGATGCAGAGATCCAGTTTGCCTTTTTCAGAGGGGGGATTAAGAATAGAATACGACTTCATGCGGAATTCTGTTCCTTTTTGGACGCGAAGAATGATATATTGTCCTGCTTGGAAGATAAAATCATCTGGCGCAGTTAAGGAAAGCAAAATAACATCATCTGTAAGCTTCTTGTTCTCTGATACTGTTGCTTGAAAGGTGAAGAGAGCCATTATTTTAATACTTATGTTGCTCTTTAAAAAAGTTCTGGAAGAAGGAAATAGAAAGAAAAAAATCATCAATAACCTTTTAATATTACCACCACACCTCACCACTAAACATGAAAAACTACCAACAAGAACTAAAACTTGCACAGCGCTTGGCTGTTGAAGCAGGAAATGCCATCTTGCCCATTTATTATGGAGCGATGAAAGTTTCCCTGAAAGAAGACCAAACACCAGTTACCAACGCCGATGTATTGGCTAACAGACTCATACAGGACGGTATACGGAAAGCGTTTCCGTTAGATGGAATTGTAAGCGAAGAACTGGCAGCCATAGAAGGATCACGCTGCTGGTACATTGATCCCATTGACGGCACCAGAGGGTTTATCGAACATACTGACCAATTCGCAGTCCATATCGGACTGGCAGTGGAAGAAAAAGCAGTAGTGGGTGTTGTCTACAAGCCGGTAGCCAAGGAAATGTATTACGCAGTTAGTGGACAAGGAGCATATCGACTTCTCGAATATACTAATCTGAACAAAATCCGGGTACAAGAGCACGAAACACTTACTGCGGCCATGGATCAAGGCGATTCCAGAAGCGCCAGATATTATGATTTGGAAAAAAGCCTGCCCATAAAACGCACTATCATCAGCGGAAGCGAGGGATTGCGGATCGTGAAAATAGCGGAAGGCATCGCTGACGTTCACTTTACCCTTGATCCAAAAAGCTGCAGCAGCTGGGATGTCTGCGCTCCGCAAATCATTGCTGAAGAAGCGGGAGCGTATGCTTGTTTCACTGACGGAAAGCCTATCAGCTATGTCCACCAGCAAAAAATGGGGCAAACTTTTGTGGTCGCTAACAGCAGGAAATTAGCAGAGAAAATTAGTGAACTGATTGAGAGAAAGTGAAACCAAACCGCTGAAGATCTATTTTCTTTTATTATTACCACCTTCTCTCTTCAACAACATCTCTTCTTCAACGCTTGTCCGATCGCCAGGTAGCCTTCCATCCCCAATGCGTTGGCAATTTCTTTGTATGTACTTACTTTCCCTTTCGGAATCTGCTTACAAAGCTGGTAAACTTGCCCGGCGAGGTTTCTTTTTTCCATTGCGATAAAAACTCCTTCACTCTTTTTTCTCCTTTCGGCTCAGCATTCTTCCCCAATACATAATACTTTTTCTCCACCATGCTTCCCCAAGAGAATTCGCCCTTCTCTTCTTCAATCTTAAGCGCTTCAATCTCCTTAGTGAGCAATCCTTTCCGTAAATTATAGTAAATGCTCCTCTGCGTGGCGTGAGGAAAAACCTCATTATACATCTTGGCAATCTTATACCCATACCCTTCTCCCAAATAATACAAAATTTCCACAATATTCTGCCGTATTTGGCTCTTGATAGGCCTGCCTTTCACCATAAAACAAGAATAGAAAAAGAAAGTTTATAATGATTTTGTTGAGATACGATGAAATCTTCGTTCTATCACCAAAAAACTTTTAAAGTTCATTGAAGATGTAATACAATAATGGGGCTTTTCCACAAAACACTCGCCGACGCAAAAGAAGAATTAGTAAATGAAAAATACCTTCGCGCTGAAGCAATTCTTAGTAAACATATTACAGACACGAGTAAAGGAATACCCACCTTCCAGAGATTTCTAAAGGACATGGATGAAACTCTCAATTCCTACATGAGTTATGTTGCTAAAGCAGAGAGAGCTTGCCGAGAAAAAGATCAAGCTCTAGCTCAAAATATGATAAATGAAGCAATGAAAGAACTCAAATACATCGAGGAAACTTTTATGGAATTGATAGCTGAGAAAGGATTTCTTCGTGGGCTAAAATAATTTAAATTTGTGCAGCCATTTCTTCTTCACCTAATACTTTTTAAAGTTTAAAAGAATTTCTCTATTAATGTCCAAACCGCTCCTTTCCAAACAAAAACAGAAACAAATTGCCCTGGAACGAATTACCAAACTATTTGAGGAAGCAGAAAAAATCTTCCCGGAAAACAAAACTCTTGCCAACCGCTATGTCTCCCTGGCCAGAAAAATAGCCATGAAAGTGCGTACCTCTCTCCCCTTAGAGCTTAAACGGAGGTATTGCCGGCACTGTTACCGGTTCCTCATGCCCAGTGTCAACGCCAGAATACGAACCAGAAGCGGCAAAGTAATCATTTCCTGCCTGGAATGCAAGAAATTCAGCAGGATTCCCATCCGAAACAAGAAAAATGAAAAAACCATTTTTCTCTAGTTTAAAAGTAGTTCATACTTTATAAACAAAAAGAAACCATGAAATCAAAGATTGCAGCCCCAATCAATTCCCTGCTTCTGGCATCCTGCCTGTATCAAGCACCGATACAATACCAAAGCCGCCCCGTCTTGATGCCAGAAGAAGAGATTTCCCGAGAAGAAAAATCTGAACCTATTCCTCGCCCTCCGGAACAAGCTATTTTTCCAGAAGAAGAAAAAACCACCAGATACTGCCCAGAAGGCATGGCCAGCATAGAGAATCTATACTGCATTGACTTTTATGAAGCTTCTATCATTGATAAAACTACTGGAGAAGATGCTTCTCCACATTACATTCCTTCATTAATAGGAATATACAACGCCAAGTGGCAGTACGATTACTTTACCCCTAAAGAAATCGATTCAAAATTATTGCCGCAATTAGTTCAGGAAGGGCAGCCTCTTTCCATGCCGGTACGCGGTGCAGAACAATTCTCTTCCTTTGAACCAAAGGCAGTTTCACTTCCCGGCAAAATCCCTGCCGGCTACGTCAATAAAATCATTGCCGAACAAGCCTGCGCCAACGCCGGTAAACGGCTTTGCACTCGGAAAGAATGGTATAAAGCCTGTGTAGGCAAAGATGGGCCCTCTTCTTACTTCGACGCTAAGGGAGAAGAAATTTTTCCTGAATTTTATCCCTACGGCGCAACCTATGAAAAGGGCAAATGCAACATGGGCTTGCAGCCGGGCAGATGGCCTCCCGGACTGCTGGGCAGAAAGAACAACGAAGAAATGCTCGACCCGCGCATTGGCGCGCTTCTGGGCAAGGACAAGCTCCCCATGAAACGTGAAAATAACGCGTTCCCTGAATGCGCCAATGGATATGGGGTTTACAATCTGCTGGGAAATGTCCATGAAATTGTCGCTGATATGTACATGGCAAAAAGATTTCCTAAAGAACGAGCCATGTTTGTCGGTTCCCACTATGTCCGCTCAGCCAAGCAAAGCTGCGCAGAAGCTACTACTGGACACGGAGATAAATATACAGATTACAGCGTGGGATTTCGCTGCTGCAAAGAGATAGAATCGCCGGCAACAATTTATTAAGACCAAAATATTCAACTCAGAAGTGATAGAGTTCCGGGTGTTCAAAAAATGCACGGCAGGATTAGCTTTTCTTGCTTCAACTCTTCTGGTGACGTCAAGTCCAACTGAGCCGCGTAATTTCCAGGAATATGTGGAAGCAAATTTAGAACAGATACTGAAACGGCAGGAACGAAAAGTCAGCATTGCCTTTCCACAAAGGAGACCCTTGATTATCTATCATCTGCCTGAAAATAGTGATGAAAACGATCTCGGGAAATACAAGCTTGATGAAAATACCATTTACCTCCGCGGCGATATGCTTGATACCATCGATTGGAATTTTTCTCAAGCCAGGGCCACTCTCGACCACGAATTGGCGCACTGGTACTGCGATACACTCAGTGAAAGCCTGGGTAAGGGAGACTGGCCGGACTACAATCATTCAGACACTCTCGAACAAAGCCTGGCACTGAGATTGCTCTCTGAAGGCATTGCGGAATACGTTGAACGAACAATGAACGGAGGAGAAGATTCATTCGATGAGGAGGAATGGCCAAAAAGTGTCCTCGGTTTTATAATGCCGATGCTGCCCCCTAATTCGGCAGGGCCGGACTACATCCTCAACAGCCGGGTAATTTACGACGGCGGCTATCACCTGGTAAAACCGATCATAGATAAATACGGGCCGCAGGGAATCGAATATCTGATGTTTGATCCTCCCACAGATGAAGAATTGTTTGATCTGCCGTCATATCAAAAAAGAATTCTGCAAGAACTCGCTCAGCAGCAGCCTTAGGGAAAAAATTTTGGCGGAGTTGGAAATTCGATGGAAGTCACATAAGGCTTAAATTCTGTTGGTACCTGCACTTCACCGCAGGGGACATAATATTTCCCTTCTTTCCGCAGAGAAATGCCCAATACATCGTATTTCTTAAACGAATCCCGCACTAAAATCCGACTTCGGCCAACCTCATAAGAATTAAATCCTTTCCTCATTAATTCGAAAATGACTGGCTCAATAGTACCCCAGTCAGGGGAAGACAAAACAAACTCTGCGCAGGCTTCTTCCATGTTTGGGTAACGGGCGATTATTTTTATAAAGGTTTCGTGAAAAAGTAATACTTTACCTTTCTGAAGCTATAATTTTATGCATAAACAGAAGCGGATTC
>CAYJVI010000004.1:0-5063 GCA_964373595.1 uncultured Methanosarcinales archaeon
AGGCTCTCATACTTCGAGCGGCTGGCTAATACCAGCTAGTTTCCACGCAACGCCCATTTTAAGGGAATATTTATAAAAAGCGCCTTTACTGAAAGGATCATGTCTTTGATATTTCCCCATAGCAGGGATTTAAAGCAGATTATTGAACGGCAGGGCTGGTCGTTGTATGATGCTTTCCTTTCTCCCGCGCGGATCGAGCCTTTGACCTGGGATGAGATTAATCTTTGCAGTCCCGTCCAGCACTATGAAATCGGACGCACCTATATGCTTCTTCCTGAGCCGAAGAAAGGTCAAAATCTTTCCGATGCTCTTGCAGATTCCAGAAGAGATGCTTTGATTCCGGTTTTTAACATCCCCCGTCAAGAAAAAAGATTAGACCTTAAACCGTCTGGAAAGTTTGCTTTCGGCCAGGTTGATTTTTATTTTTTAAGTTACTTTCACTTTAAAAATGAAGTGGTGGTTGCCGGATCTGATCCTTTTTTTTATCCCCCTTATTCTTCAACGCTGTATATCCCTAATGATAAAGTCTTAGAATCTTTTACCAGTTATTTTGGAATAATTAAGATTGGCAGTGACGGCCGTCCAATAGAGGTAAAGCCAAAATTTCTTCTCAACTAAAAACCGTCCAGACTCTTCTGCTCTTCCAGTTTCCTGGCTTTGATTTTGCGCATCATGTCATCATCTTTTTCTAAAATAGCCTGAATTTCTTTTGCTCTTTCGATAACATCGATGGGCAATCCTGCTAATTTAGCCACATGAATCCCATAACTTTGATCGGTGCTTCCTTCAATCAGTTTGTGCAGGAAAATAACTTCCCCATGCACTTCTTTCACCGCAATATTGTAATTTTTTATTCTGGAAAACTTTTCCGCCAATTTGTTCATTACATGATAATGGGTGGCAAACAAAGTCTTGGCTTTGGTGTTGTTGTAAAGATATTCAGCCACGCTCCAGGCGATAGAAACGCCGTCAAAAGTGCTGGTGCCCCGGCCGATTTCATCAAGAATAATTAAGCTGTTTTCGGTAGCGTTGTGTAAAATGGAAGCCGTTTCCTGCATCTCTACCATGAAGGTAGATTGTCCTGAACTGAGGTCATCGTATGCGCCAACTCTGGTAAATATTCTGTCGACTATTCCTAATGCTGCCTGTTCAGCAGGAACAAAACTTCCCATCTGGGCCATTAAGACGATTAGCGCAGTCTGCCGCATGATAGTGCTTTTTCCGGCCATGTTTGGTCCGGTAAGAATGATCATTTCCCCTTCATCCAGCAGCAGGTCATTGGCGATAAACGATTTTTCTAATAGCTCTATGACTGGATGGCGGCCGTTTTTAATATGAAGCACTTTTCTCTCGACAATTTCCGGCTTGGTGTAATTGTTTTCTGCGGCCGCTTTTGCTAAAGAACACAGTACGTCCAGAACCGCTAACTTTTGCGCGGCATCCTGAATGTCAGCAGTATGTTCAGCAGTTTCCTTCATGATCCCCTGAAAGAGGTTATATTCAAGTTCATTGATTTTTTCTTCTGCGCTCATGATTTTCTCTTCTATAATTTTAAGCTCTTCGGTGATATACCGTTCGGAATTAGCGGTGGTCTGTTTTCGGATGTAGGTTTGGGGAACAAGGTGTATGTTTTTTCTGGTAACTTCAATAAAATAACCAAATACGTTGGTGTAGCCTATCTTTAGTGTTGATATCCCTGTTTTATCCCGTTCTTGTTCTTCCAGCTGCTGGAGATATTTTTTTCCATGAGTTTTAATATCGTGCAGCTGGTCTAGTTCTTGGTTATAGCCAGGCTTGATCAGGCCTCCTTCACGGATAGTTATGGGAGCATCTTCTTTGATTGTCTTGGTGAGGAGTGAAGCGACCTTGCTGCTTTCTGATATGGTTCCGAGATGAGCCAGCAATGCTGACGGCAGTGAACTTACTTTTTCTTTAAGGGAAGGGATTTGTTCTAAGGACTTTTGTAAAGCTAGTAAATCTCTGGGATTGGCATTTCCATAATTTACTCTGCTGATCAACCGCTCCAGATCATATATGCCGTTTAGCAGAGAAATAATTTCTTCTCTGGCGATAACATTTTTGTATAGTGCTTCTACCGCATCTACACGTTTCAGGATAGCGTCTTTGACTAAAAGTGGTTCCTTGATCCATTTTTTCAATAATCGTGAACCTCCCGCAGTTACAGTTTTGTCCAGCACCGATAATAATGTTCCCCGTGCTGAACCGTCACGGATGTTTTTCGTTAACTCTAAATTTCGGATGGTGCCGGAATCCAGAAGCATGGCCGCATTATTGCTGCGGACAGTTATTTTTTGCAGATGCGACAGGGAATTTTTCTGAGTGTCATGCAGGTATCGCAGTAATGCGCCGGCTGCGCTTACCAACGTTTTTTCTTCTTCTAATCCGAATTGGTCTAATGAAGTGGTATTGAACTGAGCGCATACTGTTTCTTTCGCTTTTTCTGTTTTAAAGAAATAATCGTCTAAGGAATTAAGGAAACAGCCCTGCGCTTTTATTTTTTCCAGCAGTTCTTGGTTTACATTCAGGCTTTCTGGAATAACCGCCTCGGAAGGAGAAAATTGCACCATCAGGCTGAGCAGATGGGAAAAAGAACGGGCATACATGGTAAAAAATTCCCCGGTAGAGATATCGCAGAACGCTGCTGAGAATTGTTCTCCGTAGGAGGTGAGGGACATGATGTAGTTGTTTTCTTTTTCGTTGAGAAGAGAAGATTCGATAACTGTTCCGGGAGTGACAATGCGGACTAAACCTCGTTTCACTAATCCTTTAGCTAATTTTGGATCTTCTAATTGTTCTATGATAGCTACTTTGTATCCTTTTTTAATGAATCTTCCCAGGTATGTTTCTAAAGCATGATAGGGGATGCCGGCTAAGGGAGCAGTTTTATCGCCTTTTCCTCTCGAGGTGAGAGTTATTTCCAGTTCTCTGGCTGCGGTAACTGCATCTTCGTAAAACATCTCATAGAAATCGCCCATTCTGAGCATGATTACGCAGTCTGGATGGGCTCGTTTGGCTTCTAAGTACTGCTTCATGCCTGGTGTTAGATGTTCTTCTGGAATATTGAGAATGCTGGTTGTTTCTACCACTCATGAGAAGGAGAAGAGATAATTTTTAAGGATTATGGTGCTGTAAGGAAGGATTCCTTCTGCACAAAAGGCTCCGGCCTTTTTGTGGTGGAATGGAAGTAAAGTGGTGACAAATTGTCGCCGGTTGAAATTCCCTGCAGAAGATAGCAAATTAAGGCTTACAGACTGTGACAGCAACACAAGTGCTTATGGACGGTCAAATTTTCAGCAGGAAGAATCAACGAAATAGCCGAAAATCTTGCTCTCGCTCCTTGCAGTAATATCGTTCTACGCTAGGATAATTAGCCTCCCCTACTGCTTCTCTAAGAACGGAGAAAATTTTGCTTCCCGTCGGGTTATCTTTACAATCTACCTTGCCATCATCTTGCCTTAAACCAGCATAGGTTGTTTTTTGGCTGCATACTTTATCCACTATTCCATCGCTGTTGGTATCTTCGTATCGTTTCCAGCTAAAATCACCAGCACCTTCTGTGAAGCAGTGTTCTACTTTCAGTACTGATTGCAGCCGTTCTTCTTCAAGACCCGCATAGACAAACCTATAGCAGTCCCTTGCTGTTGCATCTTTAAAATTATGTTCCAAAAATTCTACTTCATTTGGTTTTGGCCTAACAGGATTTGTTATAACCATATATTGAGGACTGGCAGCGCAGCCCATAACTCCTGCTGCTAACAATGGAAATAATATATTTTTATTTTTCATCTCAAATCGCCTCCAAGCAAACTTTTTACTTTTTCTTTTGAGAAGTGTTGCGGTCTTTTTAAGGATTGTTGTGGTGGAGTGGAGTTATAAATAAAAGAGAATTTATTTCAATTTAACAATTCTTAATCATGGCACTTCTTCATTTTCTTCATATAATCTCTTTAATTTTGTTGTAAGTTCTTTTAGTGAATTCTATAATTTTTTCTGCATATTCTTGATCCAATCTTTTTCCATAATAAAGAATCCCATTTCTAAAATATCTCAATTGGTCTAGAAACTGGACTTCTGATCCACTGAAGCCCAGATTTCTTGTAAAAGCGACTTCAGCCTCATGTGCCCCTTGTCCAGAACTTGTGTATCCTTGCTCTAACATCTTTGCCCTTATCAAAAACAGTACAATATTGTAACAATACTCTACATAATCATTGGCATTGTTATCATCTATCGACATGTTTTCAATGGTTTTTTGTAATAAAAGATATTTTCTTTCAGATTCAACAAAAAGATTTTCTGCTCTCTGTTTGTCAGGGGATATTCTTTTAACAACTCCTTCTTTGATAAACTCTTCAAATGATTTTACGATTCTCACAATTCTACACTCCCATGAAGCAGGATCCCATTCAAAATGTTGTTTTTAAGATGTTTGTGGATGTCTTTCCAGGAATTATAGAAGTTTATATTAATTTGCCGGTTCAGGGTTTTTTCAAACGCTTCAAGATTTAGCAGTTTATCCTTTCTTCCTATAACCGCAACATCCAGGTCCGATGTTTTTGTGTCTTCTCCTTTTGCGTAAGAGCCAAACAGGATGATTGTTGCGCCTGCAAGTTTTTCTTCAAGAAAGTCTGATAGGCCTGAAAGGTAAATCTGTTTTAGGTTTTCAACTCTTTTTAGTTCTATTGCTTGGGGATTATCCCTGTTAAATGATATGAAATTGATTGTTTTTGTTTTTTCTACTTTTATGAGGTTTTTTGCCGCAAGATTTTTTACTGCATTTGAAACTGCTGTTGGAGAAACTTTAAGGGCTTTGGCAGTTTCCCTCTGGCTAAGCTGTTCTCCCGCTTTCATGCTAAGAAAAGAGAATATCTCCAGTTCAAGTATTGTAAACCTAAGTTTATATGTGTCCATTTTAGTTTAGGTGTGTAAAGTTAAGTTTATATTTAAATGTTTAGGTTAAGTTGGCTGTTCATGGCCGTAATATCTGGTTGAATTTCTGAAGAAGAAAAAAGCATTATTGTTCTTGTAAATATATTTTTAGG
>CAYJVI010000004.1:5163-22730 GCA_964373595.1 uncultured Methanosarcinales archaeon
GTTCTAAATCCCGCAGAAGGAATAACACAGAGGGAAAAGACCTTTAGCCGCACTCCAAATCCAAGGTATCCATACGGCAGCGATTGACTTTTAGACTCTTTCCATCTACTCCATTGTTTTTCCCTTTCAACTGTATCTACCATCAATCCAAGCTGGGATTCAATACCAACTCCTAAGTTCTCATTATTTTCGTATTGGTATCCGCCGACAACGCCAGTACCGATCCCGAGTGTGCGCAAGGCGTATTCATTTGTTCCCTTTGGAGTTTCTTCAGTATTTGAAGCATTATTTGCATTCTGATAGGCCATTACTTCACCTCCCAAGTACAAATTCTGGTTCAAGTGGTGGCTCACAAACAATTTCCAGCCGTTAAGCTGGCCATCAAATCCATACGCTTTGTCAGGAGAAGTAGTCAGATGTACGTATCCTAAGCCGGCGCTTACATTTGCCTGAGAAGCGGGAGGAATACTATTACCGCTATTACAGCCAATTACTCCGGCTGCTAATAATGGGATCAAACTTTTATTCATTTTTGGACGCCCCTTTATTTTCTATCTCCCCAGTTCTTGACTAGTTCTAGTTCTTCTAATGGGGTTACCGTTTCGGTCGTAAGAAGATTGTTAAAGGCTTCCAGGAGCCCGATAATTTTTCTTTCTCCCCGGTTGCATCCCAAACCTACATAATTGACTCGGCCGAGGTAGGTGTAGCCTTGATAAAGACACATTTTATCAGCATTGCCATCATTATTTGAGTCTTCAACTTTAACCAGATAACCATTCCCCACACCTAGTTGGATACCGGATCTATCAATGCAGTTCTCAGAAACAGTAAAAGATTGTAGTTGGTTGTTTTTTACGCCAAAGTAATGGGTTCGTAGGCATTGTTTATCTTTGATGCTTTCTTCTTTTAACTTATCTCCAGTCTTTCCACCGTCTTTTACAAAGTACTCGCGTTGTACACCCTTTTCTTCCGTTTCAGATTTTTGTGGTTCATAAGGATCTAAAAGAGTATAGTTAATATTGAATCTGAAATTGAAGAACCTATACGGATCATACGGATCCTCAACGTCTTTTTGCATGCTTGTGGTACATCCAACAGCACCTAATGCCAATATCGAAAACAGTGTTTTATTCATTTTTCTCATCTCCGTTTGTGTTGTTTTATCTCGTCAGCCAATCATTGGCAACATCGGAAAGACTTTTCTTATTACGCAATTCTATACAATCAGTTTCTTTCTTTACCGTTGAGTCGGGGAAGCTGTATAAATCTGCAAAGCAGGCCTTATTTACTTTTCCGTCATCATCAGTATCTATATGTTCTTCTGAAACGAAGCTGAGATGGTTCTTCCCCTTGCAGTGATACGTTACTGCAACCGAGTGTTTTCCCACATACACTCTTCTGATACAATGCTCTCCCTCAGGATTATATTTGTCTTTGAGAGCAGGTTTTACGCCATCCCAAAAAAGAGCAGGTTGGTGAAGCACTTCTGTATTTACGCTGTAGCTGCATCCCATCACTCCTACAGCTATTAATGAAAGTAAACCCTTTTTCATGAAGCATAAATTAACTCAAAAATCTATTTAAGGATTTATTTAGTGCAATAGTTATTTTCAAGAATAGAATAATTAAAGAAAGACATCCTAATACTATAAGTGATTATATCTTCAGAATCCCTCTCTATGCTTCGCCATAATTTTGCAAAAAGCCTTGTTTTCTCAACTATTCTTTCTGCTCTTTCCGGATGCAGGCCCTGTGATCCTGCTAAACTTGCCCAAGCACCTTTACTGGAATCAATTCCTGCGCCATATCAGGAAGATGTTGCCTTTATCAAAGATGTCCGGAAATTCGGCATCGAGCATCTCGGCTTGTACGAATGCAGCCAGCATTATACCTGGTTTCGCACTGATGAAGCCGAAGGACACACCATGTACGTTCTCTCCATAACCAAGCCCACGGTGCTGCCAGAATCACGAGCAGAAAAATCGGAGTTCTTAAAACTGAATGGTTTCTATCGTGAGGATATCGCTGATTTTTTGTATCTTTCATCAGAAGCAGATACGCTTACCGATGAACGCGATCATTATAAAAATAAAAGTTTTGATGTTCATTGGAGATCGACAACGAATTACAACAATTTCGGCGATGCGCAGGAAAGTCCTATAACTCCTTCTTTTCTCAAACAGAGCAGAGTCTATCAGGTTCAAACTCTCTTTCACGAAACTTGTCATGATGGCGTGGAACGTTGGATAGGGGTAAATTTCTCTTCGGAGTTGAATGAATCCTTTTGCGGTGTTATCGGCTATGCCGGCGCGGTAGAGTATTTTAGAGCGAGGCGAGGGGAACAATCTGAAGAATACCAGCAAGCATTAAAATCATTTAAAGAGAATAATGATTATCACGAAAAGATAATTTTTTTTTATAAGCATCTTCAGGCCTTGTACAAAAGCCATATTCCTCTTTCTGCAAAGCTGGAAATCCGCAGCAGAGTTTTTGAAGACGCGGAAAAAGTTCTTGGAGAAAAAGTCAACAACGCGTCCCTCTGGAGCAGATATTCCTATGCAAAATATTTCCCATTAATGGTTCAGGTGTATGAAAAACAAGGTAAAAGCGTCCATGCTGTTGTCAAAAAAATGAAAGACTGCCCGGAAAAAGAAGAGCGGGCTTTGAAGTATATTAACGGCCAGGTAAAAAAATGACTGCTGCCATTGAGGTTTTTTCTAGCTATGGTGAAGCAAATGCTGAACTGCAGAAATATTTGGCTCGAAATATGGAGACCATGGTCAAACAATGTTCTGCTCCAGTATCAGATCAAAAATTAGAAGCCCTGATCCATCTTTTTGCCTATGGTTCAAGCGTGTATGGATTTCGGTTAGACCTAAAACAGGCAAAAGAATACTGCAGCGATCCGTATAATGACCTGGTTGCTTTAGTAGATGGAATACAAGGAAAATTAGAAGAGCAGTCTACTCTTTATAGAAGCATGGCTATTGTTCCTGTTTTTTATACGGTTGAAGAAGAACTGCGAGGGAATTCCATACCAGAAGAAAAGAAAGAAGAGCTGCGGCGATATCTGCTGGAGGCGCCGGAAATACTTCTTCTTCATCCAGATACAATAGAACAGCATATTGATTTATATCTAACATTTATCTTTAAGGAAGATAAAATGCGCGCTCTGTCTGAAGAAGAGCAAAGAATCTTTCTAAATGCATATTTTCCGAAGAAATTAAATTAGGGAGTTTACGCTCTCTTAAATTCTCCCGCGATGTCAATCAATTCGACATGCCCTAAGAATAATCCCCGGCAGCAGTATCTCTCTAATCCCAGAGAATCCATGGCTTTTGCTGGTTCCCTGCCTTTGTCCACTTCTTCATTGTATTCTTCCCAGAGGTGTCCTACTGGTTTTCCGCAACTGAAGCATCTGATTGGAATGATCATTTTTGCAACCTCATCTATATGATTTCTGCCTTGCCGCTCTTGCTTTGGAGTCGTTTGGCTTTCTGGTTTCTTTTCTTCGCACGTCCGCAACTAACAATAATCGGTCGTATTCATCAAAGGTTTTCTTTAGCTTCGGATCATAGGCAACTAAGGCTCTGGCCATGGCTAATCTGATAGCATCAGCTTGTCCGTTGACACCGCCGCCGTTAACATTAATATTAAAATTAACTTTTTGAGCATGGTCTCCTGCCAGTATAAGCGGTTCACTGGCTCTCAACCGCAATAATTCGGTTCCAAAGTTATGCAAATATAACCCATTAACCTTCACTTTTCCATTTCCCTGGATAAGGGTTGCTCTGGCAATAGCCTGTTTCCGCTTTCCTTTAGTGTGGATGACGTCTTTCTTAGCCATGGTTATGCTCCCTTCGCTCCTAAGTGTTTACAAATGTCGCCTACAGTAGTATATTTAAGGTTTGGCAATTTCTGAACTGAAGCATCTTTGAGTGTAACCATTTCCCGGCTGGAAAATTCTGAAGGCAGGCCACGGTAACACATCACTCGCGTAAATGCTTCCTTTCCCCGCGCTTGCTTCCAGGGCAGCATTCCCCGAACACATCGTCTTACCCATCGCTCCGGCAATCTGCTGTGCGTCTGCCTTCTCATGGGATGCCCTCCTCGACCGCGTTTTTGATGAGCCCAGGCGAAAGTATTGACTTTAGCGCCGCTGATAACGACTTTTTCACAGTTGACGACGCTGACTTCTTCACCCATCAATGCATCTTTCGCTACCCTGGCCGCCAACCGTCCTAAGATCATGCCTTCGCCGTTATATATTTTCATCATCCTAAAATCCTCACGTTTTTTCCCTGCGGATTTGCCTGCAGTAATTCTTGAATAGATAAAGTTCTTCCTTTGGCTTCTTCAATTTTTCTCTTTGCTTCTTCTGAAAAGGTTAAAGCAGCAACTTCAACTTTCTTGGTAAGATCGCCGACACTGAGCACTTTTCCCGGCACAACAACGGTTTCGCCGTCCCGGGCAAATTTTTCTATTTTATACACATTCACAATCCTTCGCTGCCGTGTCGGTTTCTGCAGGTCTTCTTTGATCCTGCCCCAGAATTTGCTCTGATAGGCTTTCCCTTCTAGCTGAACGAGCAGTTCTTTCAATTGATAGTTTGTAGGACCAGTGCGTTTGACCATGGTGTATCTAGAGTAATTTCTCCATCTCTTCTATTTTTTCCAGCAGGATTTCTGCGCTCTGGGCGAGCATTTCCTTGCAGGTTAATTGACCCCAGCTTTCAACGTAAAATAGGAGGTTGTCTGAGTAGGTTACTGAAACTCCTTTATCCATTTCCGTATAGGTGTCCAGGAGTTTGCTTTCATAGACTTTCTCCGGCACTACTTCAACGGAATTTCCTTTGATTTTGAACACTCCATCACTGCAGACGCTGGCTAATCTTTCAGGGTTCTGGACTTTTCCTACTTTTACCACTGGCTCTTTCTTATAGTGCGCTAATCCCGGCGTCCATTTGGTATGTTCCTTTCCCCGTCCCATGAGAGCAGTCATAGTGAGGTCAACTTTTTGCTTGGACAGTAATTTTACTACCGGCATTTTTTCATAGACAAAGGTGCATTTAGGATCATCGCTTTCTGCTTCTCCGGCATAGACATATCCTTTCTTGTTCGCTTTAAGTTTTAACTGCAGGGTGCAGGAAGCGCTCTTTTCATTGATTTCATCCTGATTCTTAGGCAGTCGGTAACTCTTCAAATCGGTCTTTATGGGAATCAAACCTAAGCGCAGAGCCAGCATCTCATCATGTAATGCAGAACTATTGTCTTTGATTTCCACTTCTTCCACTGCCAGCGTGGGAACTTCTTCGATGATAAGTCTTCGGATAGTATTGGCAAATACTTCATTGCTTCCTTTCAGGAGGAAGGATAGTTTCTTGTTCTTTTTGTCGTCTTTGATTTTTTCGAGTTTCATTTTGGTTCTTATACCCGTCTCCCTCTTCGTCCGCCTTTCATCCTGCATCCATTATGCGGTTCAGGAGTGACTTCTTCAATCTTACCGATGCGTAATCCGGTTCTTGACAGCGCTCGAATTGCCGGCTGCGCTCCCGGACCGGGATTCATGGGCCCATTATGGCCGCCTTTAGCGCGAACTTTGATCAGCAATCCATTGATTCCTTTTTCCCGGCAGATTTCTGCCACTTTCTTGGCGCATCCCATGGCTGCAGTCGGAGAACTTTCCAGACGGTCAGACTTTACCATCTGTCCGCCGCTGGCGCGGGCAATGGTTTCCGTGCAGGTGATATCCGTAACAGTAATAATAGTATTATTGTATGAGGAATAAATATGCGCCACTCCCCAGCGTATTTTATTATCGTACCGAGGTGATCTTTCTTCTCTGATTTCTGGTGTCATGCTGCAGCCTCTGGTTTAGGTTGAGTTTCTGTCAGTTCTTTTGGCGCTTGCTTTACTCCCTTCTGCAATGGAATTCGTTCCGGATGTTCTGCATCAGCAAACGAAGAATTTTCCTTAAAGCTTACTGTTCCTTCTTCTTCCAGGGAAACTAAGTAGGAAGGCGAGGATATTTCCTGATCGCTTACGTTCACATGACGATGAACAATATGCTGCCGTGCTTGTTTCATGGATCTGGCGAAGCCTTTCCTGAAGACAATGCTTTGCAGACGCCGTTCTAACACATCTTTCAATTCTAACCCCAGAATTTGATCCAGTTCTGCGCCGGCCGGCAACAATCCAAGGCGATGCAGTTTTGCCAGCACCTGCACTTTTTCTTTCTGTGCCTGGGGATTAGTCCTGGTAGCAATAAGTTTCTTGGCAATATCTTTGTATTTGGTCAGGAAGGAGCTGGCAATATGAATCTCTTTCTTTTTTACTAAACCATAATCTTCAAGAACTTTTTTTTCTACTTCGATGCTTGCTTTCATCCAAGGATGTCTTGGTGTGCTGTACTTTTTCCGAAGCTGTTTAGGATCTCCCATGATCTATATTTATTCTTTCTTCCCTTTAGGGCTTTCTTTCTTTCCTTCGGCAGCTGCTGGAGCAACTTTTTTCTTAGCCACGCCAACAACTTTACCTTTGTTCTTCCTGAAATGCGACTTAGTTCTTTGACCTCTGACCGGAAGCCCTCTCTGATGCCGGACACCGCGCAGGGTTTTAATTCTCTTCAGGCGCTTAAGATCATTATCTATCACGAAACCGATTGTTCCCGTCAGAAGGTGCATATCCTGGCCGGAATCGTAATCCTTTCTTCGGTTGAAGAACCAGGAAGGAATGCCGTATTGTCCGGGATTTTGGACAATATCATTTAGTTTCTTGGTTTCTGTTTCGCTGAGCATTCCCGTTTTTTCTCCTTTGTTCACTCCGGCAATCACACAGACAACATCAGCGAAATTAATGCCGATCCCTTTGATATTAGTGAGAGCAACTCTGATGGGCCTGTCGCCGGGAAGATCTACGTTAGCCACACGTACAATATGCCGGAAGTTTTTCGGTAGTTCAGCCATCATCTAAATAGCCCAAGAAATACACGTTATGTAGTCCTAAACGCGTGAACTCGGACTGGTGATGGTTTTAAATTAAAGGGTTATTTATAAAGCTTTCTAAGGTTTGGACCTAATTAACTTCCGGGGAGCGGACTTTTCTGCGTATTCAACTAAAGAAGCATATTTCTTGTTTAGCTCATCCATTAATTCTGTTTCCTCGCCTTCTAATGTATAAAACATATATAGTCTTGCCAGAAGCTGTTCCTCTCGGGAAGCAGCAGGATCATATTTCAAATTGACAAATGTTTTTTCGTGCTGATATTGTCTCAACAACCTTTCTAGGTCAGCTTCAGCGGCCTCTGGTTTGAAAGCCACCATCACTTGTCCCTTAGGTTTGCCGGCCATAGCAGATGTTTGCTGGCTATAAGTATATAATAGTTACGATTTTAAAATTTCCCTCAATTTAGAAGGCTCTTCTAGGTGAAAGGTATTAAATCCTAATTTTGTGGGGATAAACACATCTTCTTCAAGATTATCTCCAATAACTAAGCATTCCCGGACTTTGAGATTTTCTTTCTTAATCAATTTTGTCCAATAAGCATCATTATCCTTTCTGCATCCAGCATCATCTTGTGAGAAAATAAAATCCACATATTTTGATAAGTCATATTTTTTGAGATACAATTGGGCAGTTCTCTGCATGGAATTAGAAACAATGCCTATTTTTTTCTTCCGTTTCTGTAAGGTTTGGAATACATCTATTACTGAATCATGCAAAACTGGCGATACTTTGATTTGTTTTTCTAATTCTTGGTAATAATCTTCCAGAAGACCTAATGCTTTACAAAGATCTCCACTGTCGTATCTTCCGTATTTGTTCTTCTTTAATCCCAATTCTTTTGCTGCAGCATCTAATCCCTTTCCTGATAATCTTTTTTCTCGGTGTATTATCTGAAGAATTGGCTGATATAATTGGGCGTAGATTTTAGTGTCGATAAGAGTGTCGTCCAAATCAAAGAGGTAGATTTGAATCATCTATAATGAGAAAAAAGAAGAGACATATATAGATTTATCTGGATTTACCACAAAACATTATAGAACTGAACTGCATACACTGAATACGCTTTTCCCTCTCTGATATGCTGTGTATCGGGATTAAAATCAGACGCAACATAGGCATTTGCACCGTCAGGAATAAGCGCAGAATCTTGCTCTGCCATTTCATCAAGGACGCTGCTTATATCCAAGCATGGATTCTTAACAAGGATTGGCAGAGGTTTACCGGCTCGCAATACTCTGGTCATTTCTCCTTCTTCCAACCGCGTTTTATCAGCTTTGTACAGAAATCCCATGGTATCATTGGTGAGCTGTTCTAATTTTGTCATTTCAATCCCTCCACCAAATCAGCCAATCTCTGGCTGGCTTTTCCGTCAACAGAAAATTTCGTTCTGTCTTCAGCAAGTTTTCTCGCAACTGTTTTATTTTGAGAGGTAACTAGGCATAAAACTTCTCCTACTCCATTCCATTCATAGGTAACAGGAATAGCGCCGAGTGAAATTGCTTGTGAACCTGTAGTTCCCCAAGCTTTTCCCATTTCTCCGGGGAGTATAGCACCGGTATTCCTGTCCAGAAGCGCCGCTTCCGTCAAACAGGTGCTTCTACCTGCGGTAACTGAATATGATATCAGCATAAGGTCAAGTGTGCTGCAGGAATTATGGGGAGATTCAACAAAAGACGGAACGTATACAAAACCATGTCTTTCCGTCATTTCTTTGGTAAAATTCCGTTCGAATTGTTCTCCCGGATGCGGCTTTACTACTAATTTTATTCCTAAATCAGAAGCAGCTTCAAATACTGCAGCGGTAACCTTCATTTCATAATCAAAAATTGGCCCTTTATTTTCCAGCAAACTCCTCATTTCTGCAGCGAGAACATTCCAATCTCCGGTGGCATTCTTTTTGAGGCTACCCATAGAATAATTTGAAAGAGGATGAATGTTCTGGGTAGCATGGAAATAAATTTTATCCTCTTGGTTTAAACCAAGCTTATGCAATAGATTTTCTCTGTCTGATTCAATAAATTCCTCTCGCAATTTTGCAAGATTATCAAAAGCAGTCCATCCAATGACTCGGCATCTTTTTGCTGCTTCGTCTCCTAATTCTTTCCTTGCTGTTTCTCGACAATCTTCCCCCATAACTGCTAATAGTGTAGGTAAATCAGCAGGATTGGTTCCTAATCTCCCTACATAATTACTATTCTGATCTTGCACTGCGATCGTGGGGATTTTTGCTTCATTGGCGGCTCGGAGGAAGTATCCATCTGGAGTGGTGTATCCAGAGAGACCAACGATAACTGCGTCATAACCACAAACTAAGGAAGGATATTGATCAGCACTGGGATCCATTTTTTCATATTGCAATCCATTAAATCCAGCTGCTTCATTTTCATTTCCGGTAGCATACAAAGTTAATTGATGTCCTCGTTGCGATAATTCTCTCGCCACTGGTGCCAGAACGTTGGTTGATCCCCGTTGTTTTGCAGTTAGTAGTAGTTTCATAATAATTGTCCTTATCTTATTATCTTATAAGCTCTACCTTCTAGATGCATTTCTGGCCATGAATGAACCTGTTGAGCTACTACATAATCTGCTCCCATCTCCATCGCTCTTTCTTTTAATTCGTTAATAGAACGTATGTCAGCTTCGCCCCTCACTTTCCATGGATCTTCCATACCTATAACTCCAGGATAGTCATCATAGTGATAATTATTGGTTTTTACTTTACCAAGAAATTCTAAACCGGCGATATCTTTATTTAGTTTATAGTCTAAACCGTTGATAATATCAACTTCAATTTTAGTTCCTTCATTTTCTTGATTCATTTTAATTCTCCACAGATTTAACTATAATCTTTTCAAACAGTCCCTTTAAAAGACTTATGAAATAGAGACTCCAAAATATATATTCTAAATCAACGAAAAACTAACCGCACCAGCCATGGCCGCATACGAGCCTATCACCAGAACTTTAATCAGTGTAGCAGCATCAGAAGGCAGACTGGCAAACAA
The DNA here is from genome assembly GCA_964373595.1 of uncultured Methanosarcinales archaeon. Lineage (GTDB taxonomy): Archaea > Nanobdellota > Nanobdellia > Woesearchaeales > GW2011-AR9 > JACPIL01. The sequence continues at coordinate 15,173 of CAYJVI010000004.1, forward strand.
CCACAGAGCGATAAACTCAATGATCAAAGAGATCACGTACAAGAAGACTAATTTCTTCCACACTACTTTCAAGCCGTGCTTCTGCACATATTGCTTTTCGTTCTTGTAAATCAACAGCCAGGAGATGCCAATGATAAAGATGAGTATGCCGATTACATTCCACCACTGCAATTTCTCAGCTAAGGAATCCAGATTTAAGATGCTTCGCCCCAATCCTACTCCAAGGAATGCCCCTGCCGTCCCTTTGATAAATTCCAAAAGGTGTTTGCGTTTGAATTCAAAACGACCAACCCGAAACAACACTTTTTCAATCTTTTCTTCCTCAGCAAGAATTTTATTTTCCTTTTGTTCAATTCTTTGTTCCTGCCTGAGCAGTTTGTCTTCGGTTTTTCGTATTTCGCGAAGTTCCAGTTCAACTCTGTTTTTCCTCTTTTTGGGCATATAGTTAAGAAGCGCAACTAGCCTTTTATAGTTTTCGTAGATATTATTATTTCTTTACTGTTCTACCTTACAATAATCTTCATAAAAGAGCAATATTTCTTCTGTTTTTCTTTGGTTAAGGGAATAGTGAATTTCACCAGTCTTTTTAGCCGGAACTATCCATTGTTCTTGTTCTAATTCTTTTAAAGCCTCTCTGACAATTTTACCCCCGCGGAGATGAGAAGGCAATCCCTTAAGAATATTCTCGGTGTGCGATCCACCCCATTTTCTCCATTGTACCAATTTTCTGATGATTCTCACTTTTATATCAAATACCGTTAACTGCATAAAGAGCAGAGCTTACCATGCAGATATAAATCTTCTGTCTCCATAATGGTACATCAATGTCTCTAAAAAGAAAGATTTAAATAAGAGTTTACCCAATCAAGTTAGAAAATGGAAGAAAAATCATTGTTTATAGAATTTATGGGAGACTCTCCAACTGTGCGTATCTTGGATTATCTTCTTACAGAACGGGAATTGGATTTCTCCATAACGGACTTGGCAGAAAATGCTGGCATAGGAAGAGCTACTTTATACCGAATTTTGGATTCCCTGCTGATGAACAAGATCATAGTTCCCACTAGAGAGATTGGAAAAGCGAAATTGTTCAAATTAAATACCACCAATCCTAAGATTAAGAAATTAATTGAAATGTATGATATGTTAATATTGGAAGATTTGCAAAAACGTTCTCAAAAGATGCAAATAGCCGTTCCTGCATAATTATTCCGCTGCATTTTCCTTCTCCTGCAGATGCCTTTTCCATTTCAGGATAGTATAGTTTACGGGGTTCTTTATTCTGGGACAAAAACTGTCCGGCCTGCAGATGCCAATTCCTTTGTAATAAGCTTCATTGCTGCAGTTGGGAGGCAGTTTATCTCCGGCTTTGAAGCTGTGCAATTGCCCTTTTAGGTACACTTCCCGTAACGGTTCGGCATTATTAACATTCCATTTCTTGAGATATGCCTCAATCTCTTCTTTGCTCCATCCTATTTTCCCTAGATAATTCATCAATATGAATACTCCCCGCTTTTTTCCGTCTCCAATCCCTTGCCCCAGCAGTTTCATGCAGGGAGGAAAGAATTCTTCCTTGATGGGGCTTTTGAGTTCTAATTCTTCAAAATCTCTCTTTTTTATTTCTTTTTCTTCTTCCAGTTTTACGTCAAAGTCAAGAGCCTGCAATAATAACTGCCGTGCGCTTTCTCCAGTAACATTTCTGTCTAAGAATTTAAAAATAGGCGCAAGAATTGCTTCCGGCTTAGCCATCTCTTTCTGGAATTCCATTACTTTTTCCGGATCAATGGGCAAACTGACTAATCCAGATTTTTCATGCAGACTGTAGGGCATCCGATAGAGATGCCGTGAAGAAAGCAGGATCGTATCTATTTCCAGAAATTTATCAACGTTAAGTTTGGCAATTTTATTTCCTAATTCTTTATCGGTTTCGTATCTGGTGATATCTTCCGGAGGCAAATTAACCTTTTCTTTAATTTTGGCAAAATCATTCCCTTCAAATCTTAAAATTCTCTCCCCCAGTTCTTTTTTGATGTTTTCTTTAATGTAAAAAGCTATTCTTTTGGGCGCATCAGGAAATCGATCTTTGGTGTATACCTCGCCAACTTTCTGGGGAAAGGCTTCAAAAGGTACACCGATATGGAAGCCTTTATTTCCTGAAAATTTCACCGAGATATCCTTTACCCTGCAATATTTGAGGAATTTGATAATTACATCAGCGGCAATCTTGCTGTAGTCTATAAATTTGCAGTCGATATCCAGCACTAAATCCCAGCCGGTGCGCAATTCGTCAAGTTCTTTTTTGGATTTGTTGCTCTCTAATTCTAACGGGTTATCCCAGAGTTCTTCGCTGGCATGAAGAGAGGTTACGCCACGAAGCGCCAATTCCACGATTTCCTTGGGATAAGTGAGAATGTCCGGTCTTTTGCCGAAGGAATCATTATAGCGTAAGCCTACTTCTTTATTTCTGGCATGAGCTATGATTGCATCTTGGATATCTTTCCGTTTGTAGAAGCGCAGGCAGGTTCCTTTGTCGAGCATGTAAATCCAGAAGTGGGGTAGTTTAAATGGTTTTCTGGGGATTTCAAGGATTATATAGAAAGTCATAAAATCTTATCATACGGCGCGCTATTTCTTCTAAGTTTCTTTCTTGACAGTCGCCTTGTACACCACTAACAACATAACTTTTTCCAAAATGAACTTCTTCGATTAAAAACTCTCTTACTTTATCCCCATTTATCATTCTGCCAATTTCATAGTATTTAAAACCTGGGCTTCTATCATGATATGTTTGTTGACCTGTATGTTTTGCATAAAGCTTTGCGAGTATTTTGGCCGCACCGTCAAAGAAGATTGGTTCATTAAAATCAAGGGAAAAATTTGGGAGAATACTAAGGTCTTTGATGATTGGCTTAGCTAAATCTTTCGGCGAATGTACCTGGTGGGGTTGTAATTCTTCTGCCATTAGTGATTGTTCCTAAAACTCAGCAACTTCTTTCTTAAACGCTTCTGCTTTCTTCTTCAGGCTGGCTAATGCTTCCTTCAATGCTTTTCGGGGTTCTACACTTTTGGTTTCCAGAATAAACCGGGGAACTCCGGTAAGCGGGTGATCTTTCCTATAGGCAGCCGTAACCACCCCCTTATGGGCAAGAAGCTCTTCCTTGAGCGCATTGCTGAACGTATGGGTTTCTCCCTTCAATTCAAAAACAAGCTTGGTTTTGGATTCTTCGAAGACGTGGAATTCCATGGTAGAGCTAATTTTCTTAGTTTGTTTATAAAATTTACTGTTTATTTGGGGTATATAGTTTATAACCCACATATTAAAGAAACAAACGTCTTTCTTAGCATTGATGAAAAAGCATCTTGCCTACGGATTATTCTCTGTAGTGATGGCCTGTCAGGATTGGCCTTCTGCGCAGTCTCCTTCCGTTTCCTGTAACATTCCCGTCCAGGGTCCAGAGGCGTACGCTGTCAGAATGAAACAAGCGCTCCGTCTTATCCAGAATAGGGATCCAGAGAATTGGTCTATGGTCTGTCATAATGTCACTTTAATACGCTACCATCCGCCATCCGGCATTTACGTGCATAACGGCATTATCCATACCGATGAGAATGAAACGCTCCCGGGGAGGTACTATCAGCCAATGGAATGGGTGGCTGGAGAAATAGTGCATGATGCCTGGCATAGAGAGTATTTTCGGCGTGGAGAAGCATGGGATGGCTGGAAAGGAGAAAAGAAATGCATGGAGCGGCAGAATGAATTTTTCCTGAAAATAGGCTATCCGCAGCTCGATGTTGAAGACACCTTAAAGACGCGATACTGGGAAATAGAAAGGGATTGGTAGCATGATTGAGCAGCTTATCCTCTACCAGGGATGTTCTTCAGGGTTATTTGAATACGAAACTTTTGTGCAGTTCATGGAAGGTCGTGGACAAAGGATTCCCATGGAGAATGATTCTTTACAGAGGATGGAAATATATGTCCTTGAACCAGCTACTACACTGATATATCGGGCCAGAAAACGCATTGTTCCCAGAGGCCTGGACTTGTGGTCAGTGGCGGTAAGCATTTCAGGATATGGTGTGGGGGACGTGGAGAGGAGAATTACTAAAGCGCGGGGAGATTTTTCTGATGCCGCCATTTTCAAGCAAAAGTCTTAAAATATTCACCAGTTCTTAGACATTCTAATGGCTCCTGCAACTGAAGTATCTGGAAATTATTTCGCACTTTCTCGCACGCCACTTTGGCGGCAAGACGGACATACTTCGTATGTCCTACAAACCACCCCGTATGGGGCTTCCCCCGGTTTGTCTTGCGCCTTTGTGGCGTGCGGCTCGACTGGGGTTGCGCCCTACGGGCTGTCGAGTAGGGCAAAATCGCAGCAAAGCAAAGATTTTGACCGTCGCGCCGCCACCAAAGGCGCAGTTATCATGGAAAGAAAGAAAAAAATGAAAGAATAATCGATACTGCTAATGGCCCCTGCAACCAAGACTTTGGAATATGAAACCTACCAATACTTGCAGCACTGGCAGAAGGAAAATGATCTGGAAAAGCTCAAAGCTTCTTTTTGTCATCTCAGTCCTTTTTTTTCGTATCTTTTAGAAAAAGTGGAACATCTTTATGCTCAACTTCCTAACAGAAAAGACGGGTATCCCCCATTAATTCATCCTCTCAATACGGTATTAGCGTTGCAGGACGCAAAAATAAAGGATGAAGCTACTCTTTCTGTAGGACTGCTTCATGATTATGTGGAAGAAATAGTAGATTTATACCGGAATGAGCATGATTTGGATGAAGACAGCTCAGATATTGAGCTGCTGGACAAGCAGGAGGATGTGGTTTTCCAGGAATTGGAGAAAGATCTTCTGCGGAAAGATGATAAAACAAAAGTAAAAATAATTATCGATGCTCTCAAGCTTCTTACCAGGCATAAACGCGATTTTTATTATCGCTCCATTTCCAACATTTTTCAATACCGGGATGAAAAAGTGAAGGAGATAGCCATCCAAGTGAAGCTCGCCGACAGAATGCATAATATCATGAGCATTGAGTGTTTCAGTGAAGAACAGCGGAATTATCAGTGTTTTAAAACTCTTTTTATTCTGAATAATACCAAAAAATTTCTCCTTGAAGATCCGTCCAGAATTTCTGCGGACAGAGATGTACCTGCTACCCAATTATTGTTCAAGCGCTGCGCTAAAGCAACCTACGATGCCTATCAAAGGTTATGCTATCTTTCCATGAAAAAAGGGATAGGAGAAACAAAGTCCATGATTCAGCTGGCTTTTAAGAAATTTGCTTTAGAAAAAGCAGGGATGTGGGAAGTGACAAAAGTAGATTCCCATGAAGCTCATTTGATGCGCTTGTTTCAGGGCGTGGTGAGGAAGTATGATGCGCGATTGCACCATGAATGGGAAAAGTTTGAAGCCATGAAAGAAGCAGAGTACGATTACTGCCGCAAGTTCTTTGCTGATTTTAACTTTACTGAAGAACAGATCAAAGCCTTAGTAGATTACAAAGATGCCTATTCGCTGAAAGAAGTGGTGGCTTATTTGCTGTATCTGCCGGATTATGTGGTGCATAGATTCTTAAGTTCGGAATTGACGGAAGATGCCCGGATTTACTCATAGAAACCTTTAAATATAAATACGTATTAAACGTAATGAACATAATACACAAAATGGTAAGCATAACCCTAGCCATTCCTGCGGAATTGAAAACAGAAATGGACCAGCATCCAGAATTAAATTGGTCGGAAGTAGCCAGGCAAGCAATAAAAGAAAAATTAATGCTGCTTGCAAGAATGGATATGCTTCTTTCTAAAAGCAGGCTGACCGAAAAAGATGCCCTGCAATTGGGCAGAAAAGTTAATAAGGCAGTGGCAAAGAGAGTTCTGAAAGAAGCTTAATGGAATTAGTAGTAGATGCGAATGTTTTCTTTTCTGCGTTAATGAGGGACAGCCATACTCGGCACTTTCTTGCTTTTAGTGGGCACACCCTATATACTTCTGAATTTGTATTCGAAGAGATTATGAAATATATTGATGAAGTTTCCAAGAAGACTTTGCTTTCTCGAGAAGAAATTAAATCTCTTTTGAATGATATTATCGTCTTAGCTAATATTAAGATTATTCCCCAATCAGAATATAAAGAATTCATTAAAGCAGCACAGATAATATGTCCTGATATAGATGACGTCCACTATTTTGCCTTAGCTTTGAAATTTAAGTGTGCGATTTGGAGCAATGATAAAAAGCTCAAAGAACAAGATAAAATTAAAGTTTATGCTAGTCATGAGTTAGTGGGGATTCAGTGATTTGAATATAAAAAAGATTTATTGATTATTTTATATCTCTTTTTAAGTTCTTCAGAAAGACCTAATCTTGATATATAATCTAGAAAAATCTCCCCTGCACGATTACTTACTCGTTCTTTATATCGTTCTTCATAAGAACGTAGGTCTCCTCCAACTACTTCATCTAAACAATAAGAGTGCTTTAAGATATTTGGTGCTCGATGAAAGTTCCATAAAATTAATGGGGGATTTGATGTTGAGTGGGCCAATGCTTTTCTAGCAAAGTCCTGCTCCTGCTTTTTGATTTCCTTTTCTGCTTCTCTGGTTGCAACAGTGCCTACTCCTTGCAGAACGGAAGGCTCCATCATCAGTTTCTTATATAAACTTTTATCCATTGTTGTGTTATCATTTCCAACTTCATTTAAAAATCTTCCGATAATTCTTCCAGATCTGGTCGGCGACTTGTTCTTCAGAAAGTCCTTTCACCAGCGCAATCTGCTTAATGCTCTCAGTCACAAAAGCTGGTTCGTTCATCTGTTTTTGATAAGGGCTTAACCAAGGTGAATCTGTTTCCGTCAGCAATTGCGTCAATGGAATTTTCTTTACCAAAGTTTGAAAGTTAAATGATTTAGTGATGACGGGCGGAATTGAAAAGTAATGTCCTAATTCTGCACCTTTGCTCATCAATGATTTCCGTCCAGAAAAACAATGCTGGATGACTGGAATTTCGTTATTATTTATTTCTTCTTCCAGAATTTGTAAACATTCTTCTTCTGCTTTTCGGGAATGGATGACCAAAGGTTTTTTGACTTTGATAGCAAAGCGTATGATCTTACGGAAGTTTTCTGCCTGCTCTGTGTAAGTTTTTTCTTTGTCAGCCCAATGGAAATCCATGCCCACTTCTCCGATACAAGCTACTTTGTCAAGATTCTGTTCAATGAACGTAAACTCTTTTTCTAAATATATGGGCCCTTTATGGCTGGCCATGCCGGCGCCGTCAGGTTGGATTCCCAGGGCGTCAATGGGGTATACGCCTAAACTTGCTTTAATTAATTTAGGATGTTTTTTTGCCAACGCCAGAACTTCCCTGTTTGCAGGCGGATTGACACCGGAAACGACGATTGCTTTCAAACCAGCTTTTTCTGCTCGTTTCAGCACTGCATCTAATTTGTCTTTGAAATAGTCATGAGTCAAATGGCAGTGCACGTCGATGAGGTTCATGGTATAATCGTAGAAAGGGAAGGGATATAAATGTTTTCCTTACTA
>CAYJVI010000005.1:0-1805 GCA_964373595.1 uncultured Methanosarcinales archaeon
CAACATAAAGCTAAATTCATCGCTAAGCCGGGCCTGAACGAAGAAATAGTCAGGCTTATTTCAAAAACCAAAGATGAACCAGCCTGGCTTCTGGAAAAAAGATTGAAAGCATTGCAGTTATTCAGCCAAACGCCCATGCCGAACTGGGGGCCAGACTTATCTGATTTAAACATCAATGAAATTGTCTTCTTTGCCGATCCTGATGCCAAAGAAACGGACAAATGGGAAGAAGTACCGGCTGAAATCAGGCAAACTTTCGACAGATTAGGAATTCCTGAAGCAGAAAAGAAAGTACTGGCTGGAGTTGGAGCGCAGTATGATTCGAACATAGTATATCATCATCTCATGCAGGAACTGAAAGATCAAGGAGTTATTTTCGAAAACATGGATGTGGCAGTGCAGAAATATCCCGAACTAGTTAAAAAATATTTCATGACCTCCTGTATCCCTATCAACGATCACAAATTTATCATGCTTCACGCCGCAGTATGGAGCGGAGGAACGTTCATCTATGTTCCAAAAGGAGTAAAGGTGGAATTGCCCTTGCAGGCATATTTCCGAATGAACGAACAGAGCGGCGGACAGTTTGAACATACTTTGATTATTGTCGATGAAGGAGCAGAACTCCATTATATTGAAGGGTGCTTTACAAAAGGGAACAGGATAGCAACTAACCCTAACTATAAACCAATTGAAGAGATTAACGTTAAAGACAAGGTTTTAACTCATGATGGCACCTATAAGAAAGTAAAAGAGGTACATCACCGGCCATTTACCGGAACGCTGAAGAAAATTAAACTCTATGGTGATGGGGTTAATACTCTTGAAGTTACCTGGGATCATCCCTTCCTTTATGTAGACAAAGAAAAGAAAAGAGATAGAAACAAAAGCTGGGTTGCTCGATGGAATATTCCTAAGTTCTTCAAAAAAGGGGATTATCTTGCTTTACCCATAAATAAAACAATAAAATCTAATGACTTTCATCAAATTGAGATTAAAAAGTGGGATAACAAACAAAAAAAATTCCGAATCGTAGAGAAAAAAATCCCTTCTACTACAGAATTTTTTAAGCTGGCTGGATACTATTTAGCAGAAGGAAGTATCTCTGGCGGCCATTACCTTAATTTTTCTTTTGGGATAAAAGAAAGAGAATACATAGAAGAAGTAAAAATATTACTGAAAGAAGTATTCAAGATTGACAAAACTCTTGAATTTACACACAAAACTAATAATGGAACAAGCGTAGTAACTTGTTCAACAGAACTGTGCAGGATCTTCGAACAATTTGGGAAAAAAGCAAATAAAAAAGAAATTCCTCACTGGATGATGCTGGAAGAACCAGAAAAACAAAAAGAACTCCTAAAATCATATTTTTATGGTGATGGGAATTATTACCATCAAAGATCAAAGAAAACTAATGCCTTAAAAGAAGCATTTAGAATTAACTCAGTATCAGAGAAACTAATGATACAAAGCAGAGATATTTTGCTACGGTTGGGAATTGCTGCCTTCGTAAACAAAAGAGATCGAACTAAAGAGAATCGACAGATGATGTATACAGTTGGTATAACTGGCGACCACATGGAAAAATTTGGTGACTTGATGGGAATACCTATTAAAACAAAATTAGGCAGGAATAAAAGAGGAAGCAGATTGGGAATCAATCAAGACTTTGCCTTTTTTCCCATCAGAGAAATAGAATCAAGAGAAGTAAAGAATGAACCCGTGTTTAACTTTGGCGTAGAAAGTAATGAAACGTATTGTGTTAATGGTGTTGCGGTACATAATTGTTCCTCACCTAAATA
>CAYJVI010000005.1:1905-21867 GCA_964373595.1 uncultured Methanosarcinales archaeon
GGCATTTCCAGCTATCGGGGCTTAGTCCGCGTAACCAAAGATGCAGTCAATACCAAATCAAATGTGCAATGCGACGCCTTATTACTGGACGACAAATCTGTTTCCAATACCTATCCATATATGAAAGTTGACAATAACAAAGTCAATCTCGGCCATGAAGCATCAGTCAGCAAAATCGGCGAAGAACAATTATTTTACTTAACCAGTCGGGGATTAACAGAACAACAGGCTATTCAGATGATTGTGTCCGGATTCATTGAGCCAGTGATAAAAGCGCTGCCCTTAGAATATGCGGTAGAGTTAAACAAATTGATTGAATTGGAAGTTGAGGGATTTTAGGAAAATGATAACTAGGAGAGATTTTGTGAAAGGAATATCAGCGACAGTTTTACCACTTATTGTTCCGGGCTGTAGAGTAATTTATCCTTCACCATATCAAGTGGTAACCTATCCTTTAGAAGGTTTAAATTTGAATCAGAATATAGGAAGGATGGTATTAGATCTAGAAAGAAAATATTTTGGTGATGTATATGATTCTTGTTACCAATTACTTGATGAGATAGTTGAAACTGCAAGAATGAAAGTTGATCCAACTGAGAATCCGCTGGTGACTCTAAAAACTATATATTCTTTATTAGAAGGAGATTTCCATTTTGAATATTCGAAAGTTCCAAGACTAAGTCAAACATTACGACCAGCACAGAACGGAAAAAGAATAAAAGATTGTGATACTGGTTCTTTAATTTACCTTACCATTGCAGAGGAATTGGGTTTGCCATTAAAAGGCACATCAACTCCAGGCCACTATTTAGTAAGATGGCATGAAGGTGAATGTTCTGTGAACTGGGAAACAACTTCCGGTAAAACACATTCAGATGCCTGGTATCAAAATTGGCTATCTATATCTGACGAAAGTGTTGTTTCTGGTGCTTACTTAAGAAATCATTCCAAACAAGAAACATTGGCAACTTACCTTGCCACCGTAGGGAGTATCCTGTTATCCGAGGAGCGATATTTGGAGGCATTAAGCCTCGTTGCAAAAGCAATAGAAATTGATCAAAAATCAGTATACGCATTTTACGTTCAAGGTGCTTTGTTTTCATGGTTAGAAAGAGATCAGGAAGCCTTGGAAAGTTATACAAGAGCGCTTGAACTTGATCCCCATGATCCTTTTGTTAGATTGGCTCTGCAGTAATTAAAAGCATCAACAAGGAAATAATAAAATGACCACCATAACCAAATTAAAAGAACAAGCAAAGCAGAGATTTAGCGAGCTAGAGCTTCCTACCCAAAATCATGGGAAAGGATTTGCATTAAATATTACGGTTGATTGGGAAAAAGTATTTGCAGAAATGCAAAGAGCAGCAGATGTAGAAATCATTGCCGATGAAAGAGTAAAACTCTGCAAGCTTTCAGAATTGGGAGAAGAGTTTATTTCCAAGTATGGACAAAGATTAGTTTCTCCTGCAGAAAATAAACTTTTGGCCTTGCATCATACTGCGGCTACTGATGCCACGGTTATTATTATTCCAAAAAACACCATGATTGAAAATCCAATTATTATTAATAGCAAAGCAGCAGTTTTAGCCTCGGCAGAAAGTATTATTGTTATCGTTGAAGAAGGAGCAAATGCGACTATTGTAGAAAATACAACTTCCACCGCAGATGCACATTACAAAAGTCAAGTGGTACAATTATATTTACAGCCCCAAGCGAAAGTTACTTATTGCACTTTGCACCAAGAAAATGTAGGAACACATTCATTTACCACCAAGCGAGCAGAAGTATTGAAAGATGCCAGTGTAAAATGGTTTGATCTGGCAATTGGAAAAGGATTTACGCAAGTGCAACTAAGAAGTCATTTGCGAGAAAGTGGAGCAGCAGCTGAACAATATCAAGCCATTGTCGGCGCTGAATCACAGCAATGCGACATTAATTCAGATGCATTCCATGAAAAAAGCAATACTGCATCGGTTATGCTGGCCAAGGGAATTCTCAGCGATAAATCCAGAGCCATGCATCGCGGCACGGTGCGAGTAGAAAAAAATGCCATCAATTGCCAGGGACATCAGCGTTCAGATATGCTGCTTCTCGGAGACGAAGCGAGATGCAATGCTATTCCCGTTTTAGAGGTAGGGAATGATGATGTTTCCTGCTCGCATGGGACCACCATGGGACAGATTGATGAAGAGCAGCTTTACTATTTGGTTTCCAGGGGTTTAGATGAGAATATAGCAAGAAAGATGTTAGTAATAGCTTTTTTGGAACCAATCTTGCAAAAGATATCGAATGAGAAGACCAGAGAAGAGATACTGAATAGTATTCAAGAGGTCTTAAGAAAATGATAAATAAAGACTTTCCTATTTTAAACATCGAAGGAAACGGTAAGAGACTAATTTATCTCGACTCGGCAGCTACGAGCCAAAAACCAGCAAAAGTAATTGAAGCAGTAAAAGGATATTATGAGCATGATAATGCCAATGTGCATCGTGGGATCTACAAGCTGGCCCAGAAATCTACTGTACTCTACGAAAAGGCCCATGAAGCTGTTGCCCAATTCATTGGCGCGGAATTTGAAGAGATCATTTTTACCAAAGGAACGACGGAAGGATTGAATTTGTTAGCATATTCTTTGGGCAAGGATTTGAAAGCAGGAGATGAAATAGTGTTGACAGAAATGGAACACCACAGCAATATTGTTCCCTGGCAGCAAATTGCAGAAGAGAAAAAAGCAGTGATAAAATTCATTCCGGTTACGAAAGATTATAGATTAGATATGAAAAAAGCTGCCGAACTTATTACGAAAAAAACCAAAATTGTATCTGTTGTACATATGTCGAACGTGCTGGGAACGATTAATCCCGTGAAAGAATTGGCAGCAATGGCGCATAAAGTTGGTGCAGTGATAATTGTCGATGCCGCGCAGTCTGTTCCGCATCTGCCTCTAAATGTAAAAGAGCTAGATGCTGATTTCTTAGTCTTTTCCGGACACAAGATGTGCGCTCCGACGGGAATCGGAGTTCTCTATGGAAGAAAAGAATTGCTGGAAAAGATGCAGCCTTTCTTATATGGCGGCGACATGATTCGGGAAGTGACCTTTGAAAAAGCATCCTGGAACGACTTGCCCTGGAAATTTGAAGCGGGAACGCCGAATATTGCTGGCGCTGCCGGATTAATGGCAGCCATTGAGTATCTGCAAGAGATGGGGATGGAAAATATTGCTGCGCATGGGCAGGAATTAATTTCCTATGCTTTAGAAAAACTCTCGGCAATTCCGGAAGCAGGCATCATCGGACCAAGAACTGCGGAAAATAGAGGGCCGATCATTTCCTTTACTGTCGAAGGAATGCATCCCCATGATGTCAGTGAATTGCTGGACACAGAAAACATTGCCGTACGGGGAGGGCATCACTGCGCTATGCCTCTTATTTCCAAGCTTGGCATCGAAGGCACTACCAGAGCCTCTTTTTATCTTTATAACACTAAAGATGATGTTGATGCGCTGGTGGAAGGCGTGAAAAAAATTGTAGAAGAGATGAAAGCAGAAAATGGCGCAATCAACAGGAATGAAATAACCTCCGGTGATTTAACCGAAGAGCAAGAGCTTTACAAAGAAAATGTTATCGACCATTATAAATTCCCCAGAAATAAAAAAGAAATGAAGGATTATACTCTCAAACATCGCGAACTTAATCCTCTCTGCGGCGACCAGATTACTACATTTATCAAAATAGAAAATAATGTTATTACAGATATTTCATTTACGGGAAGCGGGTGCGCCATAAGCCAGGCATCTGCATCCATGCTCACAGAAAAAATGAAAGGAGTATCGGTTGAAGAAGCAAAAAAAACAGATCAAAAAGAAATCTTTTCCTTAGTAGGCATCCCCATCAGCCATACCAGGACAAAATGCGCGCTGTTGTCGCTAAAAACAATGCAGCACGCCTTGGAGGGGATATAATTACAATGGAAGCTATAAAAAAACTAGAAATAATTGATTTACACGTTGAGGTAGATGGAAAAGAAATCATCAAAGGTGTGACACTTACCTTTTATCCGGGAAAAGTTCATGCCTTGATGGGGCCTAATGGTTCAGGGAAATCTACTTTAGCTCATGCTTTGATGGGGCACCCCAAATACAAAATCACCACAGGAAAAATTCTGCTTGATGGAGAGGATATTACCGACGCCAAACCGGAAGCGCGGGCGCAGAAAGGATTGTTCCTGTCATTCCAATATCCGTCGGAGATTTCGGGAGTCACTATCAGTACTTTCCTGCGGACTGCGGTAAATAATTTACGCGAGAAAAAAAGTCTTGCTGCTCACTCAGTGGTCGATTTCCATAAATTGCTGAAGGAAAAAATGGCCCAATTGAAGATAGATCCCTCTTTCAGCAAGCGCTATCTTAATGAGGGATTTTCCGGCGGAGAGAAGAAAAGGATGGAAATGCTGCAGCTTTCCATGTTAGAGCCAAGATATGCATTGCTTGATGAAACAGATTCAGGATTAGATGTTGATGCCCTGAAAACTGTTGCCGAAGGGATAGAAAAGGTTCGTAAAGATCTGGAGACGGGTATCATTGTTATCACCCACTACACCAGATTTTTAGAATATCTTAAGCCAGACACCATCAGTGTATTATTCAATGGCAAAATTATAAAGAGCGGCCATTATGAACTAGCGCAGCAAATAGAGAAAGAAGGATTCGGAGGATTCACCAATGGAAATAACTAAGGAACGATTGATTGAAGAAGTGTTCAAGAAATACGAAGATCCGGAACTGAACATTGATATCTGGACGCTGGGATTGATCTATGAGATTAAAATTGAAAATAAAAATGTAAAAATAGTGTTAACCTTCACTTCTCCCATGTGCCCATTCGGCCCTCAGATGGTGGAAGAATTAAAAAAACAGATCTTAGATTCAGGCGCGGAGGCAGTGAGCATAGAAGTTACTTTTTCGCCGCCCTGGAAACCGTCGGAAGAACTGCGGGAGATGCTGGGGGTATAAAAATGACAATACTAAAACAAGAAGGACCTGGAAGAAGTGATGAAGCTAAATCAATAGCAAGGAGAATACTAGGAGAAATTCCTATGGAGATGTTAAAATATCATGAACCTGCCTATCCCGGCGGAAAACCTTACTTATTTAGACCTTTATGCAGTCAGGTTGAATTTGTTACAACTGCCGCTGAAAGAGAAATAATGAGAATAGAAGCGGAAAGATATAATAAACTTCACCAAGAAAATGAACTAATTGCGCATGGAGGAGTAGACGTAACAGCACTTTGTCAAATACTGTTGGATAAAACCTTATATCATAATACCTACACAGAATGCTACGGCAATTTAGCAGTAGGAAAAGGTCAAAGTGTGCAGGTAGGAGGATATTACGATACTGGTTGGGGGATATTTGTAGCAACCCAAAGTTATATCAGAAATATGCCTATAAAGAATGTTGTTTTCCCCCGGAGAGTTGTGTCTCTTGAAGGGTTAGAAGGAATAGTTGTTCCAACGCAGATTGCTCCTATTCTCCGCGAAGAATTTCCAAGATATAGTTGCAAAATATATGGGTATCAGGGATTTGCAGCTAGAATTAGAGGTTAAGAATGATTTATCTTGACTACGCAGCAGCTACACCGGTACGAAAGGAAGCAGTAAAAGCGATGAAATATGCTGAAAGTTATTTTGCTAATCCTGGCAGCGCGCATGATGCTGGTAATAGAGCAAGATGGATGTTAGATGGAGCGAGGGAAAAAATTAAAGAGGTTATTAATGCAAAGGGAAAAATTATATTTACTTCCAGCGGAACCGAAAGTGTTAATCTGGCAATTAAAGGTATTGCTTTTGCAAACAAAAATAGCGGGAACCATATTATTACTTCTAAAATAGAGCATAAAGCAGTGCTGGAAACGTGCAAGTATTTAAAACAAGAAGGATTTGCTGTAACCTATCTTGACGTCGATAAATATGGAAGAGTAAATCCTCTGGACGTGGAGAAAGCGATTACACCACAAACCATTCTCATTTCCATCATCTATGCAAATAACGAAGTTGGCACAATTCAGCCCATTAAAGAAATCACAAAAATTGCTAAGAAGAAGAAGGTCTTGTTTCACACTGACGCCTGTCAGGCAGGGTTTTTGGATTTGGATGTGCAAAATGTAGGCATTGATTTATTGACCTTGAACAGCAATAAAGTGTATGGGCCAAAAGGTGCGGGATTGTTGTATGTTAAAGAGGGTGTAAAAGTGAACCCTTTAATTCATGGTGGTGGGCAGGAGTTTGAACTTCGCTCAGGAACAGAAAATGTTCCGGCAATAGTAGGATTTGCCAAAGCCTTGGAACTAGCACAAAGAGAAAAATTAAAAGAGAATAAAAGATTGAGCGGATTACGAGATTATTTTCTTTCTGAAGTCATGAAAAAAATACCAAATGCATCTCTTAACGGACATCCTACTGAAAGACTGCCAAACAATGTTCACCTTTCCTTTGAAGGAGTAGAAGCAGAAACAGTATTATATTATTTGAGTCTGCAGGGAATTTATGCTTCGGCCGGAAGCGCTTGCACAGCAAATGAAATAGAAACAAGCCATGTTTTAAAAGCGATGGGATTGCCTGAGAAATTGGCGAGAGGAAGCATAAGGTTTAGTCTGGGGAAAGAAACTAGGGAAAGGGATGTTGATAAAGTAGTGAAAGTTCTTGCTGAAGTTGTTTTATCTCTGCGAAAAGTTTCATAAATACAGTTTGAAAAACTGTAGTGTCCGGAAATTATTTCGCTGAGAAAATAAGGGTCACCGCCTTCATACGAACAATAAAATCAGCATAACATTGATTGCGGAAGGGGACGCTCCATCTAGGAAGGTGCCGCATTAGTGTCAAAAATGAGAAAAGTGAGTCGGCTGTGACCCCTAACGAAGTGAGTTTTCTCAGCGAAAAAAAACGAAAAAATATTCAGGACACTACAATACAGTTTGAAAAACAATAAACTATTTAAAGAGCTAGTACCCCCCTGCTTTTATTAATGGAGGTAAAAATATGAAAAAAATAATGGTTTTAATGATGATTTCTCTCCTGGTGCTTTCAGCGCTGGCAACGGCAGCTGGAAATCAGCCGGAGAAAGTGAGAGTATTTTTAGAGTTTAAAGGAAATCCTGATGTAAGCGCCGTGCATCTTGCCGGCGGAAGAGTTTTGCACAGATATACATTACTTGAGAATGTTGTAGCCGTAGAGGTTCCAGTTACTGCTTTAAACGGATTACTGCTGAATCCCAATGTGGTTGGTGTTGAATTTGATGTGGAAGTCCAGCTTTTAGGAAAGCCAGCCCCTTCGCAGCCAGCACAAACACTGCCCTGGGGAGTCGACAGAATAGACGCAGACCTTGCTGTAACTAAAGGTGCCGGAGTAAAAGTGTGCGTGGTTGATACCGGTATTGACAAAGACCATCCGGATTTGCAAGCAAACCTCGCGGGAGGAAGAAACTTTGTAGCAAAAGGAGTGACTGTTGATCCTACTAAATGGGATGATGATCACGGCCATGGAACACATGTTGCCGGAACAGTAGCTGCAGTTGACAATACTGTCGGCGTGGTAGGAGTTGCGCCGCAAGCTTCATTGCTGGCAGCAAAAGTTCTCAACCGGCAGGGCTCTGGATATATGAGTGATGTCATCGCTGGAGTAGACTGGTGCGTCCAAAGCGGAGCTAAGGTTGTTTCCATGAGCTTAGGCACAAGTTCTGATGTGCAAGCCATGCATAATGCTGTTGATGCTGCCTATGCTAACGGAGTATTATTGGTGGCAGCTGCGGGAAATGATTACGGCGGCCCTGTTTCTTATCCAGCTGCATACAGCTCGGTAGTGGCAGTCTCAGCAACCAACAGCAATGATCAATTAGCATCCTTCAGCAGCGTCGGTCCGGAAGTAGAATTAGCTGCGCCCGGCGCCAGTGTTTTATCGACCTGGAAGGATGGTGCATACGCTACCATAAGCGGAACCAGCATGGCTACGCCGCATGTTTCTGGAGTTGCTGCACTAGCCTGGGAAGCCAATCCACTGTTAAGTAATGCAGAAGTTCGAGCTTTGCTGCAGAACACTGCAGATGACTTAGGCGCAGTGGGAAAAGATAACCTGTTCGGCTACGGCTTAGTGGATGCTGAGTTGAAATAAAAGAGTTTAAATTTTTTTTTCTTTATTTTTTAAATTATTCACTTTCATTTCAAGATCGTCTTCTGCTTTTTTAAGTTCTGTGCTGACCTGCAGAAAGTGCACTCTGACTTTTTCATAATTTTCACATAAAGCAGAAACTTCAGCTACCGTCCTATCATCAACTTCTATTTCTTCTACGCCGGCATATGCTAAAATAAAACCCCGGAAAGAACTATCGCGAGCTTGATTTAACCTTTTTTCTAACTCTTGTAAGTCTTCGATTAATGTAAACTCTTTGGGGTCGTTAACCGGCCCCTCAATTCTTAATCCAAACCTTCCTGGAAAGTAGAAGATAGCGCCTGTATCGGCACCAGTAATATACTTAATTTTGTAAGCCTTCATGATGAATGCTCATTCGATGTTCTTATTTTAAACTTTTCCCCTAAAAAAACTAAAATTCCTCCAATACCTTTTTAACTTCTCCTTATTTTAGATGAGATATGAAAGTACCTGCGCAACATCCTCAGGAAATCGAAGTGTGGTATATTTTGCCTGCTATTAGGAGAGAGTTAGTTTTAGCGCTGAAAGGAATGGGAAAAGCCCAGAAAGAAATCGCTCATCTTCTGAATATTACTGAAGCTGCAGTTTCTCAATACGTAACGGAAAAGAGAGCAAAAGAGATCGCCTTTACGGAAGAAGTCAAAAAAATCATTAAAGAAGCTGCAGCAAAGATAAAAGATCCGGAAAGCGCCTTTCATCAGATTCAAAAAATAAATGAATTCATCAAGAAGTCGAAAGCATTATGCCAGCTTCATGCTCAGATCGAAGGAGATTTAAAGGGCTGTGATGTGTGTTATAAGTAATAGTTAGCCGTGTTTTCTAAAAAAATCCAACACAAACTTAATCGCTTCATCACATTTACTGGCCTTAATCGTAGCGCCGCCGACATAATAATGTCCGCCGCCAGTGCCGCCGAATTTGACGCCAACTTCCTGGCAAAGCGCGCCAATATCAACTTTACACCGCTCTTTATGAAATACATTTGAGCCCATACCAAAGCGCGCCCCCTCATCCTCTACCAATCGTAAATTAAGACTGTAACTGGCTTGCGGATATTTCATGTACACATAAAATCTATCGGCAACCCCCCGGGAAAATTTTGCTTTTCGATCATCCTGCACCACACATTTTGCTTCCGGATCATAAACCAAGTAGGTATTCACATTCTTGCGCCACTGCTCAAAGTTTTCCAACTGAGCCTGATGATACATCAATGGATTTAACTGCCATAATGATCTGCTTGAAAGGGGTGTTTCTCCTGATTCTCTCTTTAATAACGTCCTAAATATTTCATCATTCAACGCTCTATCGCGGGTATTGAACATCGCTCCGATAGCCGCTAATTTCTGTAAGGGCTGGCCGTAGCTCTTTTGTTTGTAAAAGATATCTTTTATTTCTTTTGCAGTATAGGCAGCGCTGTCGTTAATGTCGATTGATCTTTTGAATTCCAGAAGCTCGCTGCTGGACTTTGCGCCTTTCTCTAATGCAAGATCTATCAAAAAACCGGCACAGCTCGGTGTTACTTTCCAATAATTATTTCCCGGGAGTTCTCCTTTCGGCTTGGAGGTAAGATGATGGTCACACCAGAATAATACTTTTGCTTTCGGCCTGGGCAAATCTACTACCATATCGCCGGGAGAAAAAGTAACTTTTCCCAACTGTACATCCTGCGGCTGCGCGCCTAAGACGGGAATTTCCTGAATCTCCTGAGGGCTTAATTTTGTGGCAAAAAAAACATTAAAGAATTTTTTAATCACAAAAGCGCTAGAGTAACCGTCAGTGCAGTTTCCGTGAGTTATGATGCGGTATTTCATGGTGCGTCTATTGCGCATCGTTTGCGAAGCTCAGTTACAATTTCCTCCGGTTTTCCCGTGAAATGATACCAATCATCCTGAGAAACTTTTTGAGTACAGAGTGCGAACCAATTATCATCGTAACGAGAATCGCTAATTCTTTGACCTATGATCCCAGTTTCCTCTGCACCTAAAATTAATCCTTTTAATCCTCCTTTTAAAAAACATTCCGCCGCACTGTGTATAGGAACGAGGGCTTCTCTAAAAAGGTATAAACTTTCTGTTTGGGGAAGAAACACGTATGCTGCGCCACCCTTTCCTCTGTACAAAGATGATTGGCAGGCCACTGCATTAAATCCTGCTTCATTTTGAGCAGGAACTGTCACAATTTTACGAAGACCTTCTGCATCTTCAAAATCCAGCAAAAGATCAGCAATGCCTTTTTTGTAGGGTAGAGAGGTATCAAGTCGATTATGAGGATCAGGAGTTTTGTAGATTTTGTAATCCATTAGATATTAATCTATTTGCCCACTATAAAAACATTTCCAGAAAATTTATAAAATCCACAGAACTTTTCCAAAAGATAAAAATAAGCACATGGATCATCATATAAACCAAAAACTCCAAGAACAACGAAATCTTACTCTTCTGGTTACGTATTCCTTCATTCCATTATCATTAGCAGCTGCGCAACATGCGACCTTATTCTCACAGTACTTACCTTCGCTGCAGGATAAATTCCAGCGAATCGAACAAGTATTCCATGAACCGGGAATGAGTGTAGCGTATCTGCTTACGGCAAGCTTGGTTTATGTCAGCGGAATTGCCACGCTGATTGAGGAACATTATAACTACAAAATAGACCAACTGAGATGATTATTCTTCCATCTTCCTCTTCTTTACTTCCTTCCTTAGCCATTCCTTAAATTCAAAGTAAATCTTCTCCGAATCAAGTTTTCCCGCTTTTCCTTTCACTTTGTCCGAAATCAAATGAAAAAGATCATTTGCTTTTACCACAAATCCAGCTTCTAATAACGATTCGTCTCCAGTTTCCAGAAACATATCGACGATAGCCTGCTTGCAGTTTGCTCTTAACTGAATATTGTTCCACACCGCGTCCCAGTCGCCGGCAAATTCTTTCACTCTTCCAGCCATGCGCTTCAAAATATCGGAATTTCCATTGCGCAGGTCGTCAGTCACTTCCAATTGATCAGTTATCGGATTATAGACCATCAAATCGACGAACGCATTTTCACGAAGCGGATCGTCATCCCATTCTTTTCGCACTTCGGTAATGCGCAAGATCCGTTTATATTTTTTTAATCCGGAAATGACCGGATTTGCGGTAACAATTATATCAATGGCCTTGAAAGAAGTTTTAGGGACGCCAATGTCATTCACCACCCGGTCAAAAACTCCATACGGCGAATCGGCGTGAATGGTTCCTGCTACCACGTTCGCTGCTGCGCCTACCCGCATGGCTTCAAAAAGGGCGATAGCTTCCTTGCTTCGAACTTCGCCCACAAAGATAGCAGAATCTCCTAATCGCAATGTTGATCTAATTCCAATAGATGGATCAACTTCTGAACCGGGCGCAGATAACGCTGAAGCAACTTTGAGCGATTCAATATTATATCCCAGCTTGCGCATCGATTCTGCCGGCAATTCAAAGGTATCTTCAATGGTGAGAATT
Source organism: uncultured Methanosarcinales archaeon (assembly GCA_964373595.1). Classification (GTDB taxonomy): domain Archaea; phylum Nanobdellota; class Nanobdellia; order Woesearchaeales; family GW2011-AR9; genus JACPIL01. The sequence continues at coordinate 13,597 of CAYJVI010000005.1, forward strand.
CGAGCTTTCCGCATGATTTCGGTCAAAAAAGATCCCAGCAGGGAAGTTTTTCCTGAACTTCGCGTTCCCGCAACTAAAATGGCAGCATTATTATCGATAAGAAAGCTCAACAATCCTGCAGCGATAGCATTGGTGAAGCGGATCTTTGGCTGCGCATAGAGAGGGAAAGTCCAGGGAAAATCCCTATGCCTGCGGAAGGAAAAGACTAATCCAGTCGGACTTAAAGGCGCAGTCAGCGCGGAAACTCTGGAAGTAAATCCCGGCACTTTCAACTCTGTATCCAGAATGGGATTAGCTTCGTCTAAGGGGCGGCCGGAAATTAATCGCAGCTTGGTGGCCCAGCTCTCCACTTCCAATATGGTTGGATAAATGTTGGTGTAGCAATCGCCATAATCCTGGTGCACAATGAATATGGGCAGTTCTCCGTTCGGAGAATTGATGTTCACGTCCTGCACTTTAGGATCAGAAAGGAGCAGCTCAATCAAGCCAAAGCCGACGGTATGGCGGAGAAGCGCCTGTGAAAGCTGATTGCGTTTTTCTTCTTTTAATTTCATATTGTGGTGCTGTGCTAAATCGGCGAGAAGATCATGTCCGATGTTCAGGAACACTTCCCGCATGCGCTGTGGATCGACGAATTCTTCTCTGGTAGGCTTATGCTCGGACAAGATGCGCTTAGCATCGTCTAATAACTGATATTCTTCTTCCGTAAACAGAAATTCCGGAGGGGTAAGATGATACATAGTTTTAACATCTTCATCAAATGAGAAAATATTCACTTCGCAATTATCTCCGCCAATATCAAAATTATAACTGTCTTCCAGATTTCCGATCGGAAATTCAGTAATAAGTTTAGTAAACATGAAGCCCGGTTTGGTTGAGGGGTGAAGGACATTATTGTATATTTGCCTATCGCCAACTTTATATTCCTTGGTATGCGGCATCAGGAGTTTGATTATCTTTAGATTTTCAACCCCTTTAATAACATCCTGAAGCAGAGCCAGTAATTTTTTCTGGCTGGCCAGATGCCGGGCATCAATCAAGGAATCTAATTTTATTTTTTCCCTGGTTTCCAGACGTTTCAATTCCACAAAGGCGGCCAGAGGGTCTTCTTTCAATCGCTTAGAGATGAGACGCGAAAATTGAGCGTAACTTCCCCTGATGTAACGTTCATGGAGAGGGTCTACTACAATAGAAGAATAGGTAAATCGTTCTTCCTGACTTAGGCGTTTGTATATTGAAGCAAGCTCGTTAAGAAGACTGGTTTGGTCGTAATCGTATTCATATTCCCGCTGCTGGGTGAGAATGATGGTAGTAACTCCGGTAACTTGCATTAAGGTATCAACAACTTTAGACATACATAGATCGCTGTATTCTATGGAAGGCGGGAAAGTACAGCTTTCACAGTAAATCTTGAGAACTTTATTCTCTCCTTCGTGATAAGTTTCATATTCAAAACAAGCTTTAGAGTTCTCTAGGGCCATCTTTTTCAGGTATTAGATAAGCAAGGAGTTTATTATATTTTCTGTGGGGAAAAGCTTTATTATAGATATGAACTTCATGTAGAAAAATGAAACAACTCGACTTGTTTACAGGAGAAGATAGTAAAGATGAAGATAAACCAAGGTTGGTCATTCCCAATTTCGAGACTCCAGAAGATTTAGAATCCTTTCTTGCAAAACTAAATGTTGTTGAGGTAGGATTATTTTATTTAGGCGATAAGATACAAAAAAGACCTATCAGCCATAATTATCGGGGACTTTGTCCATTCCACAATGAAAAAACACCTTCCTTCTATCTCAAACCAAATAAAAATATTTTTGTATGCTATGGCTGCCATATATCTGGCGGTCCATTAACATTAGATTATGAACTAGGAGAGAGAATTTATACCAGTATTGCACAAAAAGCAAACATTGACCACTTTCTGCCTTCACTTTCAAAATCGTATTTATTATCAGTATCTCACGATATTAGCGACAACCAAAAGAAGTATATTCAGGTTCTAACAGAAGCATTTAAGAAAGAGAAACACTACTTATAAATACTCACATAACTTTATTATAGATTCTTCCTTCTATAAAGAGAATGGCCAGCCAACCGGAAGCTCCTCCTGGTTCAGGATTCGATAACGCTAAATTATACGTCTGGGTGAAAGGGTTGGAAAGCAAAATCAATAACCTCCTTCGGGAAGTTGATATTCTTAAAAATGATTTCATTAATCGAGCTAATAAGCTCAATAAGGATTTTAAGACCCTGAATGAGGATATGGTGGAACTCCGCCATGAGCAGGAGAAAATGGACCAGAAGATGGTCTTAATTATCAAGGAGCTGAAACAGACTGCGGGTATGGAAGAGCTCATGACCTTGAAGAAGTATGTGGAATTCTGGAATCCGCTCAATTTTGTAACCCAGAAAGATCTGGAAAAAGCAGTCGAAAGCCGGCTGGAAGTACAAAAAGTGCAGGCAGAGAAAGCTCCTTCCCAGAAGCTTCCTCCACGAAAAGAATAAAAAGACTAAATGAGTTTCCCGTATAATGGTGATATGATGGCCTTGTTTGACAAAAAGAAAGCATCCCCCGTTTCTGAAGTAGCGCAGCTGCGACAGCAAGGGCTGACGGACGATATTGTGGTTGACGAGCTTTCTCAGCGGGGCTATACCCAGCAGCAGATAAGCGACGCTATCGCGCAAGCAGATCAAGCGCAGCCTTCTGGATATGGTATGCCTGCTGCGCCGGAACAAATGCAAGTTGCTCCTCCGGAGATGCCCATGCCCTTTCCGCAGCCCAGCTATCAGGAAGATGTCGGCAATATTTACGAGCGGATGGAAGAGATTGCCGAAAGTATGATTGATGAGAAATGGGATGACTTAATTCTCGAAGTAAAAAAGATTGTAGAATGGAAGAACAAAGTAGAAGAAAAGCAAAACAAGCTGCTAAATGACGTAGAAAAATTAAAAGACGACTTTAAAATGCTGCATGAGGCAGTTCTGGGCAAACTGGAAGACTACGATTCCCGGATGCAGGCAGTCGGCACAGACTTGAAAGCTGTCGGCAAAGTATTCAAGGATGTGATTCCGACCTTTGTAGAGAATGTGAAGGAATTGTCTTCAATAAAAGAAGAGTTGAAGAAGAAAAAGTAAAATTACAATTCCTTCATCACCTTTCTAAAGAATTCTTTATCTTTCTTATGAGTTAGTAAGTCAGCAACTTTTTCTTTCTCCACCCATCTCGCTTCCGGATTGTCAGGATCAACAGGTTTAAGATTTTCTTGCTTTGTGGTAAATAGGTACATACGAATAGTCTTGAATTCAGAAAAGTCGTCTCCGCCATCCAAACTTACTTTATATCTCTGATAACTGCCTAGTTCTTTAATGAGCTTTAATTGACTAACACCGGATTCTTCATATATTTCTCGTTTTGCAGCAGTTAACGGATCTTCTCCTGCGTCAATATGTCCTTTGGGAAGAGACCAGGATTTCCCTCGCGAATTTACCACCAGAACTAACCCGCGGCTATTGAGAACTACTCCTCCAGCGCATTGAGTTTGTTTCACGAATGTTTAGTAGAAGAAGAGCTATAAATAACTTTAGGAAAAATGTTCACAACCAGAAACAACGCGTAGCTGCCTTGAATATGTGCTTATTACAAACTCCACCACCACCAAAAGTGTAACCCCTTTTAAGAGACAAAATAATAATAAGATTTATAAATAGGCAATATTTTTACATTAAAATGTGGAAAGACAGAGTTAAAGATGTTGCTGAAAGAGGATCAAAGTATCTCGCACAGAAATTAAATCCTGCCTTGACGAGGGCCGCAGTAGATGCAGGTGCGCTAGCGGGCATTGTCCATGGTGCTGACCAGCTACCTGATTTAAGTTCTCCAACTGTAGCAACTTTAGGAGCAGGGACTGCTTTAGGTTTATATGGGCTTGATAAACTTGTTACACAATTAGTTAGGGACAGAGCTGAACAAAGACCCATGACCAGCCGCCTGCATACAGCAGCTTTAGCTGGAATTTTAGCTGTATCGGGCTATTCTTTATACGACCATGCAGCTGATATTTATCGGGATATTGGAAGTATTTTCTCGACTGCTAATTGGAGTTCACCTACTGACATTGACGATGCCAGAGCAAAAGAAGAAGCACAAAAATTACCCGTCTCTCGAAAATATGTTTTGCCAGATTTCAGTTCTGTTACACTAGCAAAAAAAGGGACTAAAATAGGAGATGTACAGCGGACTTACAGATGGAAACCAGTTATTGAAGCAGTTGAAAAGAAATATAGAATTCCGCGTGGAGTTCTTGCTGGTTTAGTAATGCAAGAGAGCTATGGTGACCCATTACAACCAAATGCCACCGATGATGGTGGAATTGGATTAATTCATACCCAGGGAACGACCGCAAAAATTCTTGGACTTGAAATTTATGGCGATTCACATAATAATCATGATCTAAAACATGGAAAACAACTAAATAGGATGTTTGATGATTGTGGTTATGTAGTGGAATGTGTAGCTGAACAAGACGGTCGAGCGCATCCTTTGAAAAATCTTGATGCTATTGCTAGATATATGCTGCAGGGTTATAGGGCTCATGGAAGTTGGGACGCTGCCATTCAATGGGTACGAGGACCTGGATTGGTGAACAAAAGCACCGGAAGACGATATTTATCAAAAGTTAAAGATAAAAGAGAAGCTTTTAACACTCTGATTGCCCAAGCCGAAAATGATTTTAATAAACTAAATTCTAAAGTTACCTGGGACAAATATCAGGGCGCCTACCATCAAATGTGTGAAAAGAATTTTGGCTTAGAACAATACCACTAACCACAGAAATCATAAAATTATCTACCCGCTCATCAAGGCTACCGTAAACACCGCTATGGCAAAGAGAACCAATAATCCCAGCACTTTAGGATGGAATACGGTTGCAAAGATGTTCTGCTGGAAACCACCGCCAGCTACATCTGTTCCTTCAACAACTGTGCCTGCCTGAGCCCCTTGTTCCAGCAGCGACTGCCCCAAGACTTTTCCGAAAGCAGCAAAGACGATTAAAATCCCCACGGCAATAAGAACCCAGCGCAGGGCGGGATCTTGGTATGCGTTTACGTCCTTATAGCCCATAACCATAAATAACAAAATCATCAGCACAAAGAAAATAATGGCAATGGCAAACCAGGGGATCATGAAGTTGATCAAGTCGATGACCGTTCTCGAAAGCAACACCGTAAATCCAACCACGGTAGCTATAAGCGCATTGACGCCTAATGCTTTTCCTACAACTTCTGTTTTCTGAAGCAGCGCAAACACAAACGCCCAGACTAGCAGAAAGGGAAAAATGAAATCAACCACTTTCAGCAATCCGAGATCGAGGACGGTAACCATTTTGTATCTTTTTATTTTTTTATTTTTTTATCTTTTTTCTACCAGTTTGCCAAGGCCTTCCATAAGCCTTCCAAAGGGCGTTTTCTCACCGGGAGTTCGTTCCCCTTTGACGATAAACCACACCACTAATCCAAAGATCAACAGAATAATCATAAGTTCAGTAACGTCTGCAGACCACCAGTAAAACACGTCATACGGACCACGCCATAAGCCCAGGGAAGCGCCAAAAATATACGCTACAAATCCCAGAGATAAGAAAGCGATCCAGGGAGCAGCAGCTGCGCTGAAATCTGCGCCGAAGATTCCCATCAGCAGCAGCACCATGATAGCGGCAATGGAAACCAGCGAAATGCTGGGCAGGGATTCATTCATAACCTGCACGGGGTCATAGCCCAGAGGATAGGTTCCAGTAATGTGCGGAGAGACAAATACTAATGCTAACACTAAGGCAATGACCACGCGGAAATTTTTGTGGTCCTTAAACAACGGTAATCGCGCGGTGACCGCATACACAATAGTAAACACTAAAATGAAAGGGAGCAAGAAATCCATTACTCCGTACTGCTGAAAATACCGTCCCAGATTGGAAAGACCTACGCTGACCATAGTCGAAACCTCCTTTTTATCATTGTCGTAAATATCATGTTTACCTTTTTTAACTCTTTGCTTCTTTTTTTGCTTCAGGGCTGCTGGTGATAAACCACATGAACCCTAAAATAATTATGAGAAAAATGATGGAAGCGGCCCATTCAGCATTCCAGTTTTCAAACAGGAAAAATATGTGTTTCAGCCATCCTAAGGCATTGAGGAAAATGACCACAATGCCGATGAACATCATAACCATAAGTAATTTCGACCAGGTAGGAAATTTATCCAAGGTAAACTCCTTATCGCCAAAAAATACCCCTACTAACAGCAGAAAGCATACTCCCAGGATTACCAGCAAGACTACATTAGCCATCACTTCGTTGATCACCGCAACCAGCTGAGTGGAAGCAATTACCAGAAATGCCACCACAAAGGCGACCATGGCGTTGATGTTCTTTTTGGTAAGTTCTTTGCCGTCTACTTTATCCAGGCCAAAAATTTTAGTCTTCTCCAGAATGGCAAAAATAATGGTAAAAACCAGCAGAAACGGAAGGATAACGTCATATACCCCGATCTTGTTCAGAAACCCGATCATGCCGCGAAAGGCGCTTTCTTCTACCATCTATAATATACCTCTTTTGATGTTCCTCTTTTTACTAGCATTTGATTTTACTGGTATTTAATTAAAAGAACAGAATATATAAATCTTGCGGAAAGAGACTTTTCCCAAACTCTCCCTTAAAAAAACGAATTCTTTAAATAGTAGTTCGAATTTAGATTTATCATGGTAAAGAGGTGGAATGGCGGTAGCTTTTTCCTTTTATTTTTGCTCCTGATAGCTCTTTTTTCATCACTGGCAATAGCAGGTTCCACCATTGTTTCTGAACCCATAAAAAATGAAATAACTACCCTGGAGCAGGCTTCATTCAAGTTAACCATCACCAACCATGAAAACCAAGTCCAGCGCTACAGTATTTATTCTCTGCAATCCGGACAAGGATGGAATGTAGACCCTTTCCCGCTGAAGGATAAAATCATTGAATTGGCGCCTGGAAAATCTTACACCACCACTATTATCGCCAAGGCACTAGAAGATTTCTCACCGGGAATTTATTTTGTTTATGTTACTATCCAAAGCGATTTAGGCGAATCGTACAATGAAGCGCTGAAAATGTACCTCAAGCCTAAAGATCCGGTTGACTACATTCCTGCTATCAAAGCATCTATAGACATGAACGACAAAATCAATCCTCAGGAGCCGGTATCTATCAAGCTGTTTTTGGAAAATAGGAATCCACTGAACCTCGCCGGGCTGAAAATAAAAATTCAAACCGAGATGCCGGAATTTGAAAAAGAGCTGCTGGTGGATTTGCCGCCGTTAGAAAAAAAGACCGTAGAATTAAGCATTGTGCCAAATCCCTATCAACAGCCTAAAGATTATGTTCTTTTTTTCGTCTTTGAACGCAATGGCGAAACAGTGAAGATCATCGAACAAAAACTGGAGGTTCTTTCTTTACTTCCGCCGTTTGAAGTAACCGCCGCAGAAGAAGTGGTGTACCTCAAATCGTTCCAAACCGTCACTGCGCGAAATGCCGGAAATGTTCGTAACACCCAGACTGTAAAAGTTCCTTTTTCACTCTGGAAACTTCTGCTGACTCGGAGTGGGGGAAAATCCGTGGTAGAAGAAGACCAGCGCTATCTTGCCTGGGAAGTTTCCTTAGGACCTAATGAAACGGTTGCTCTTCCCGTAGTGACCAATTACCGGATTCCGGTATATGTTCTTCTTGCGCTTCTCCTCTTCACCATATTTTACCTGTACGTCCAATCCCCGGTAAGCATTCAAAAAACTGCGGTTACCGCTCGCAGCAGCGAAGATGGCGCGCTTTCCGAAGTAAAGATCACCATACAGCTGCAGAATCATTCCAAGAAACCAGTTAAAGAAGTGATTGTAACTGACCTGGTAACCAGCATTGCCAACGTTGATCGTGGTTTAGAATTAGGGACTCTTAAACCGCAGGAGATGAAACATACCAAAGCTGGCACCAAAGTAATCTGGTCTCTGGCAGAGCTTGACGGGAAGGAACACCGTTTAATAACTTATAAAATTAAAGCCAAACTGAATATTTTAGGAACATTCAGCCTGCCCCGGGCAACCGTGGAATTCAAGCGCAAGAAAGGCAGCAGGGTAATCAAGGCCTATTCTAATATTTTCCGTATTGGTGAATAAAAGTATTTATCAAAGTATCTATCGCAAGATAAAAACATTTATATATAAGTCAGTTTCTATAGGGGCTAGG
>CAYJVI010000006.1:0-20918 GCA_964373595.1 uncultured Methanosarcinales archaeon
ACCGCTTCCCGGACGTTCTCTAACTTCAACAATCGTTGCGTAATCCTATCCAATCCAAATCCAGCTCCGCCATGCGGAGGAACTCCATACTGGAAGATTTCTGCATATTCAGCCATTTGATCCAACTCGATTCCTTTGGCTTTGGCCTGTTTCTTGAGAATTTCATATCTATGCTCCCTCTGCGCCCCAGAACATATTTCTACGCCATTGAATAGTAAGTCAAATGACTTAGTCACATTGGCTTTTCCTTCCGGTTTCATGTGATAAAACGGCCTAACCGCCCAAGGAAATAAAGTTAGAAACACAAACTCACAGTTATATTTCTCTTTCACTAATTCTCCCAGCAATCGTTCTCCTTCCGCATCAAGGTCTTCATCATCTTTGTATTTCTTCCCCTTCTTGGCCAGCATTTTCTTGGCTTCTTCCATGGTGATGCGGGGAATTTTTGTAGGAACGACTAGCTCTACACCCAACACTTTCAGTTCATCAACAGCTTCTTTTGATAAAGTACCCATAAGATTCACAACCATTTCTTCAATCAGATCCATGACTTCATCATAATCATCAATGAAGCCCATCTCAAAATCAACACCGGTAAATTCTGTTAAATGCCGGGTTGTATGCGATTTCTCTGCTCTAAATACCGGTCCTAGTTCATACACCCGTTCGAAGCCGCCGGTTACAAACATCTGCTTGTAGATCTGCGGCGACTGCGCCAGATAGGCAGGTTTTCCAAAATAATCCAGGATAAATAACTCTGCTCCAGATTCTACACCGATAGTGGTTATCTTGGGAGTATTAATATTAGTAAATCCTTGGCTGTCAAAGAAATTTGTCAGTATTTTGGCAATTTTCCCCCTGACTTTGAAAATAGCTTGTTTTTTCAGGTTTCTGGTATCCAGGAAGCGATGATCAATCCGCTTGTCAATATGGGTGAGACCTTTGTCAGAATTATCTATCGGCAGGGGCGTTGCTGATGCCGAAACTACGGAAATTTTTGTAATCAGGACCTCGATTCCCCAGCGCGATTCCTTGTTTTTCTTGGGCGTTCCGATAATTTCTACCACGGATTCGTTGGTAATGCCGCCGATGGCTGTAAATGAAGCTTCTTCAGTCTTTCCTTTCAGGGCAATAGTCTGCATGTCTCCAGTTCTGTCACGCAGAATGAGAAATTTGATCTTGTTGAGGTTTCTGACATCCTGCACCCAGCCTTTCAGCAGAACTTCCCGGTCAAGGTTGTCCTCCAGTTCGTTAATGAGCGTTCTTTTCATGAAAAGCTACAATAAAGGGCTCCTTTTTATTGTTTTCTGTCAAAAATGAGAAATAGGGGCTTAAAAAAAAATTAAAATCAAATGAAGAAGAAAAGAAAAAGAAAAAATCCCGATTTCTCAGGATTATCTTCTTTTCTTTCCGCCTTTTTTCTTAGCCATCTTTACACCTCTTTGATTAATGATGATACCAAGAAATATTTTTGAGTATATTAATCTTTCTTAAATTTTGCTGCGTTTTTGTTCCGCAGCAATAATTTTTTTCAATGCCAAAATATAAGCAGCCGTTCTGAAAATTTTTTTTCCGTCTGCAAATTCTTTCCAGATCTGTCTGAAGGCAGAAATCATCTTCTCCTGCAGTTTTTTCTTTACCTGCTGCTCGCTCCACGATTCCTTCTTCTTATTCTGGACCCATTCAAAGTATGAAACGGTAACTCCGCCGGCATTGGCGAGGATGTCAGGAAGCACCAACACTTTCCGTCGGTGTAAAATCTCATCAGCTTCCGGTGTAGTCGGCCCATTCGCTAATTCCAGGATGATTTTTGCTTTGATCCTGGCGGCATTTTCTTTGGTGATTACGCCGCTCAATGCTGAAGGGATAAGAATGGAACAAACACACTCCAATAATTCCTCGTTGCTGATTTTTCTTGCTTTTTTGTATTCCACAACACTTCCGGCAGTATTTTTTGCGGTTATTACCTCTTTCAGGTCTAATCCTCCAGCAGCATAAATTCCTCCCTTTGAGTCCGAAACTGCGACGATGGTGTACCCTTTTTCCGCCAGCAGCTTAGCCATATTCATTCCGGCATTGCCAAATCCCTGGATGGCAACTTTCTTTTCGTTTAATCCCATCTTCTTAACTGCTTCCTCCAGCACATAAGTTCCGCCAAGCGCAGTAGCAATATCCCGGACTTTAGAGCCGCCTAACTCCAGCGGTTTTCCGGTGATGAACGCTGGCGCTTTCGTTTTCATCAGTTTTTCGTATTCATCCAGCATCCAAGCCATAATTTCGGCGTTGGTGTACACATCCGGCGCAGGAATATCCTGATTCGGTCCCAGATATTTGTAGAAAGCGCGGACATACGCTCGGCTCAATTCTTCCAGCTCTTTCCTGCTCAATTTTTTTGGATCAACTTGAACTCCCCCCTTCCCGCCGCCGAAAGGAAGATCAGTCACTGCAGTTTTGAGAGTCATCCAGAAGGCCAGCGACGTTACTTCGTCTTCGTTCACTTCCGGATGGAAGCGGATACCTCCTTTGTAAGGGCCTCTGGCGTTGTTGAATTGCACACGATAGGCGGGATATTTTTTGCTGCCGACAATCAATTCCGCTTTAAGAACTCTATCAGGCGTTTGTAATTGTTTTATTTCTTTTTTTGAAAGGCCGGCAAGAGGCGCTATTTTTTCTAAAAACGCCACCACATTTGAAAAAGTCATAACTGCAAGAAGAGATGGTATTAATTTAAATGTTATGGATTATTTGAGATTTTCTTCAATTTTTTGTTTCAGAATTTCATATCTCTCTTTGGTAGTACTTCCAGGAGCACGTAGGACGTATTCTCTCGTTGAAGCATATTCTTTCTTTTTCTCAACACCTTGAAGAATGCAAGTTCCTTCTGGAAATTGGCATCGCGTCAGATCAACTTCTTTTTCGTTGATTTTATTAAAATAATGAGAAACACTTCTCCCATCAGGAAGTTTTGCTTCCGCCCAAACAATTTCTCCTCCAAAATAATCATTCACAAGAAGTGCTGTAACTGCGCATTGTCCCCAGGCAGGATTAGTGCTGTTCCAGTTTTGAGCGTCGGAACTCGTTTCTCTTGCCCAGGTGTTCCTAAGAACCTTCTCTAATGTTTCTAATTTCTTTCTTTCAATTTCCATCAGGAATATCCAATCTCCACAGTATCCCCTTCCTGCGGGGCATAGTTCCCATAGGCAGTCGAATTCTCTCCGTTCACGCTCATTTGTATTTTGTCGCCGCAATACTGCTTTTCATCAAAAGTCAAGCATTGTATGTCTAAAGTGATTCTTGCTTTTTCTAAAATCTGATATAAAACCAAACGAGCAGTAAAGAGCTGGACCGTATTCCCGTTGAACTTCACAAAAAAATCCTGAGCATTGCTCCGTTCTTCTAAAGAGATATTCTGAACCAGAAGTGTAAAGGTCAGCGGATTAGGATCATATTGGTAATAACTGCTTTCATCACAGGAATTCTGCAAGCATAAGTTTTGGGAGCAAAGCACCATTGTTGGCCGATCACCGCAGATCAAATAACAATCTGCATCAGTGCTGCACAGCCGAGGTTCAGCCGCGCTATTCCTATCACTGGTGCTGTTATTGATAACTCCCGGCACCACAAAACCTAACACTAGAAGTACTAAAAAGACAATCATCACCAGTTTGCTAAACAATTTTTCTGTTTTCATGAGATAAATAAGAAAAAAGAAAAAGGAAGTTAAAAAAGATTTCCCTTTTATTCTACTACCAGTGTCCCTTTCATGCCTCGCCACTCTTCACAGCTGCTGCAGGTGAACTCAAGCTTTCCTGCTTCCGCAACCGTAAACTCAGGCACTTTTGTTGCTCCTGAAACCTGTTGTTCTACTCCGAGGGAAGGAACTGCAAAAGTGAATTCAAGGCCGTCAGGAACCACGGTCAATGCTACTACGCTTCCTTTCTTTACCTTCACTTCACTAGGCTGGAAGAGCCATTTCTTGGCATTAACAGTAACTTGTACCGTCTCTCCGGGCACAGGTTCCTCAGCGGCGACTTCAGGAACTGGCTCTTGCTCAAGTTTTGTTTCTTCTGGTTCTTTATCTGGGCTGTCTGGAACACTTCCTGCAGCCAATGCTGCTTCGATTTCCTGCTCAAATGCAGCATACGGTTGCGCACCGGTAAGTAATTTTCCGTTCACAAAGAAGGCTGGAGTTCCAGAAACACCATACTTTTGCCCATCACTCATGTCTGCCCTCATTTCATCGAGGTATTTCAGACCTTTATAACATCCATTGAACTGTTCTGTGTCTAAACCGAGCTCTTGCGCCCATTTCTTGTAGTTAGCATCGCTCAGGGAAGCCTGATTGGCAAAAAGCAGGTCATGATATTCCCAAAATTTTCCTTGTTCATCAGCGCACTCCGCTGCCAGGGCTGCCGGTTCGGCTTCAGGATGGAATTCTAAGGGAAAATCTCTATAGACGAGTTTTACTTTTCCTGTCTGTACATATTTTTCTTTCACTTCCTTCAAAGCTTCATCATTTGCTTTCTTACAGAATGGGCATTGGAAGTCAGAAAACTCTACTATGGTAACTGGCGCGTCGGCATCTCCCAATACCGGATCATCATCCGCGGAAACTTCTAACGCTGGAGCTGAAGGTTCTGAAAGTTCCGTATCCTCTTCTCCATTCTCCGGCGCAGTACTCGCACCAACACCCATATCAAATCCTTGCGGGAAGAATAATTTTCCATCCTTGGTGACATACGAATCAACAGTTTGACCAGCGACACTTAAAGTTACTTTATAGAGCGTATCTAATTCCTCAGTAGACTGCACCGATGCCTGAAACGGCGGCTGCAACAATTGCGTGTTAACGTAGGTAAGAGCTTTCTCTTCTGCATCCTGCAAGGATAGGGTTGCTGCTCCGGTAAGCGCATTTTTATCTGAGAAGTTAAATCCTTGCGTAAAGAGCGACAGGACCAACAATACCAAGGTAAGGCCGGTAAGCGCTTTCCAGGTAGAGGCCTGCTTCAACAATCCTGAGCCTTCTCCCTCATCTGCCCAGGGATTAACGGGAGCAGAAGTTTCTACTACAGTCTTGGTTTCTTTTTCCTTGGCAGGTTTTATTTCCACGGTTTCTTTTTCCTTTTTGGCTTCTTTTTCAGGCGATGCTTTCTTTTCTTTGACAAGGTGAGACTTTTTCTCATTGGCGCCAGAAAAGGGCGATTCTGCCTTTTTGAGTGTTTCTAATTTTTCGATAGTGACTTCTTTGAGCGCTTCTTTTTTGCTTTCCGCCAAAGGAACTTCCTTTTTGAGCGCTTTTTCACTTTTCTTGACCGAGCTTTTTCTGGCAGCAGCATTTTTTTTCGCTGCTTTTTTTAGCCTGAGTTCGGGCTCTTCCGTTAGTTCTTCAGTTGATTCAGACCATGGAGATTTGGTTGATTTAGCTGCAGATCCGAATGTTTCTTCAGATTCATCTTCAATAAACTCTTCTCCAAAAAAGGAATCATCTAATTCATCTAATTGTTTTTGTTCCATATAGCTTCACCCTCATTTTTAGTAACCCACCGTTAGACGATGTTACGTTGTTTATAAGGATTTATATGATTAAAGAAATATTTTTAAGAAGGGATTTGGAAAAACTTAATAAAGGTTCAGTGATTTATAAGATTGATGGAATTTAAAATCCATAAAAAGGAGAATGAGAATGTCCACAGGTATCCCACCGAGGACCTGAAAATTGCGCAGAAATTTGCCCAGGAATTAAAGAATGAATTAGCCGATTTCTTAATGAGCATAGTAGTGTTTGGAAGTTCTGCGCGCCGGGAAGCTACTCCGGAAAGCGATATTGATGTTTTGGTGATCACTGATGATACCCGCTTTCAATTGAGTGAAGCCTTAATTGAAGGGTACCGCCTCATCGTCGAAAAGGTAGTGGTAAGGACTTCTCCCAAATTACATATCACTTCTATGACTTTCACTTCCTTCTGGGAATATGCTAAAGCCGGAGATCCGGTTGTCGTTAACATCCTCCGCGACGGCGTAGCTATACTTGATACCGGCTTCTTTGAGCCACTGCAGATTCTCCTGAAAAAAGGGCGCATAAGACCCAGTGAGGAGAGCATCTGGCGTTATTTTGGAAGATCACCGCAGACGCTGCTCAATTCCAAATGGCACGTATTGCAGGCAACTCTTGACCTGTACTGGGCAGTGATTGATGCCGCTCATGCTGCGCTGATGCGGGCCAAGGAAGTTCCCCCAACTCCTGATCATGTAGCTGACCTGCTGGAAAGAGTCTTTGTCAGGCATAATCTATTGGAAAAAAAATATGTAGAGACCATGCGTAAATTCTACCATCTCAGCAAAATGATCACCCACCGCGAAATTAAGGAAATCAAAGGTTCGGCGTATGATGTGTATTATAAAGAAGCTGACGACTTTGTCAAGAGGATGAAGAGATTAGTAGAGCGGGGAAAACTATAGCGGGGAAGATATGGTGGGGAAGAAAGACCGTTTTCCATTGCTTCTGTTAGGCATTTTTGCGGCAGTGTGGATTTTCTTTGCATTTGATCCTCTAAGCAGAACAGTATGGCTTGCTGAAAATGTTCTTACCGTCCTTGGTGTAGGATTTCTGATAGCAACATATAAACGATTCCGATTTTCCAATACCAGTTATCTCCTTATATTTGTATTTTTAATACTTCACACTTTAGGAAGTCACTATACCTATACAAAAATGCCCTTATTTGAACTGCTGAAGAGCAATTTTGACTTGAGCAGGAATCATTATGACCGTTTGGTTCATTTTTTCTTTGGAGTTTCTTTTTATTTCCCTCTTCGCGAATTTGTTTCCCGAAAATTAAAAATAAATCATCTATGGAGCTATTTTATACCTTTTCTCATCATCATTTCTTTCAAAGCAGTGTATGAAATTCTCGAATATCTTGCCGTGGTCTTTACTCATGATACTATTATCGGCACCAGTTTCCTGGGAATGCAGGGCGACCAATGGGATGCACAAAATGATGTTCTTCTCGGTACGTTGGGAGCAGGATTGAGCTGGTTCTTTCTCTGGATGAAAAAGAAATTAAGACTGTAATCAAAAAGTTTAATAATCTCTCTTTGTTTCTAATCCTTAATGAAAACTATTATTCTCAAATATGCCTTAAAGAATGCGTTGGAGTTTCAGGGAAAAGCCAATAAGAATGTGATTTTAGGATTAACTCTTCGCGATAAACCAGAATTAAAGAAAGATGTCCCTAAAGTTCTCAAAGAGATAGAAAAGATTATCAGGGAAGTGGAAGAGTTGCCATTAGAAAAGATACAAAAGAAACTGCAGGAACTTGCTCCGGAACTTCTTAAAAAAGAAAAAGAAGAAAAAGTAGAAGGTCCGTTAAAGCCGCTGCCGAACGCCAAGAAAGGAAAAGTGGTAGTGCGCATAGCTCCTTCGCCTTCAGGACCGCTCCATATTGGACATGCGTACGGTTTGTCTCTTAATTATGAATATGCAAAGATGTATGATGGAAAATTTATTCTCAGGATAGAAGACACTAACCCGGAAAATATTTATCCGCCGGCTTACCAACAGATCGAAGAAGACGCCCGCTGGCTGACCGGCAATACTGTTGCGCAAGTGGTAGTGCAGTCTTCCCGTTTAGGAACCTATTATGATTATGCAGAACAACTGGTACAGAAGGGCAGAGCCTATGTCTGTACTTGCGATGCTGACCAGTGGCGGGAACTGAAAAATAATGCTCAAGCTTGTCCCTGCAGAAATCTCAGCGTGAAGGAAAATCAGCTCCGCTACGCCAAAATGTTCAACGAATATGCGGAAGGAGAAGCAGTTCTTCGCCTGAAAACAGATATTAAGGATAAGAATCCGGCCATGCGCGATTTTCCTCTGATGCGTGTCAATGAACATGTCCATCCCAAGACTGGAAAAGAGCAGCGGGTCTGGCCGTTGATGGTCTTTGCAGTCGCGGTTGATGACCACGAATTAAGTGTCACCCATGTCCTTAATGGAAAAGATCATGCTGACAATGCGGTGAAGGAAACCATGATTATGGATTGTTTCGGCTGGAAGCATCCTGAATACCGCCATTGGGGGAGAATAAACTTTGAAGGATTTAAGCTGAGCACTTCAGAAACGCGAAAATCTATTGAGCAGCATGAATATACCGGATGGGATGATTCACGCCTGCCTTTCCTTCCTGCTTTACGAAAGCGGGGATACCAGCCGGAAGCCTTCCGCAAGTTTTCCCTTGAAATAGGATTAAGCCTTGCTGACAAGAGCGTAGCTAAAGAAGAATTCTGGAAAGTGGTCAATGCCTTCAACCGCGAGATCATAGAGCCTAAAGCAAATAGGTATTTTTTTGTGCAAGATCCCGTGGAAGTGGTTATCAAAGGAGCGCCCAAGAAAGAAGTTGCCATTAATCTCCATCCGGATTATCCGCAGCGCGGCGCAAGAAAGTTCTCCGTTCACGGCGAAGTGCATGTTTCTCAAAACGACTTCAAAAAATTAGGCAAGGGCAAGCTTCACCGCCTGATGGACTACTGCAATTTTATCATTAACGGAACTGCCTGGAAATTTGTCTCGGAAGACTATGAGGAATACAAAAATGCCGCCAATAAAGGCTTTATTATTCATTGGCTTCCGGTCGATGCAAAATTGCCAGAGGTCGCAGTTATGCTGGATGATGGAACAGTGGTTAAAGGATTAGGCGAAAAAGAAATGGAAAAAATGAAGCAGGGGGACATTGTCCAGCTGGAGAGAATGTATTTTGCGCGATTAGACAAAAAAGAAAAAGGAAAACTGCGCTTTTATTATTTGCATCCTTAATGAGAATAAAGATAATAAAAACAACAGAAACAATAAAAACAAAAGAGGTAGGTAACTATGGCACGAATAAGTAGGGATACGCCTTTGGCGGAAATTACATTAAGAAGGCAATGGAAATTTCTAGTGAAATTTCCGAGCCTTCTAAATGTGAGGAGGGGGTAAAAATGGCAAGAATAAGTAGAGATACTCCTTTAGCCGAAATCACATTAAGAAGGTACGAAAAACCAACCATGAACGACCGGGAATTAGTCCGCAAGTTTTGCCTGTCGGTAGGCTTGCTGCAGCCGGGAGATTCCCGGGATGTGGTGGTGGACGTTTTTCATTCCCTGCTCAAAGCGCGGCAGAATAAGGAAGAACTCCACTCCGAGGAAATAAAAAATAATGTTATGGCCCTGCGGAAAGGGTCAGGGCTTCCCATGCTGGGAATTGCCTCTTCTAACATTCGACGGCAGCTAAAACGGCTAAAAGACCTTCACTTAATCGAAACCAATGCCAATCTCTATAGAATAACGGAATTTAACAGCCTATCTGAGATCTTTGAAGAAAAAATTGAGAGCTTCGTTTTGGCTTCCGTGGTCAGCAGAGTGAAGGATTACCTGCAGAAGATAGATGAAGAGTTTAAGGCGGGAGAGAAGAAAGAATAGGCGGAAGATTGTGTTTATTGCAAGATACAAATAGTTAAAAATGTTGTTTTATTTCTTAATTTATTCTTCATGGCAAAAAAAATAGGAATAGTCGGAATTGGCGTTGGTGATGAGGGCAAGGCCAAAGTTCTTGCTTATTTTGTGTCTACTGCCGTACAAAACCTCCCATCAGGAGTGGACAGCCAGTATAAACCAATATTAGTTGAACGTTTCCAAGGCGGCGGCAATGCCGGCCATACTGTTGTTGTTGATGGAGTAGAGTATAAATTAAAAACAGTTCCTTCAGGAATTTTATTTCCTCAGACTTATAATCTGATGGGCCAGAAAACTTTTGTTGATCCCCGCCTTACCATTAAGGAAGTAAGGGAACTTCGGGAAAAAGGAGTTTGTATCAATCCTCATGATAATCTTGGAATTGCTGCCAATGCCCATGTTACCTTAGATTACCACTTATTTGATGACCAGATTATATTTAAATCAGAAAAAAGAACTTCTACTGGCAGCGGAATTAAACAAACTGCAGTCGATAAACAAGGCAGAGTAGGCTTGCGTTTTATAGAATTTTTAGATTCGAAGCTGATGAAGGAAGTGTTGCAGGAACGGTTTCCTCAGGGATTGCCTGAACAATTTGGCAGTTTTGATGAATTTGTTGCCAGCTATGATCAGGAAAGAGAGTTCTTACAAGACTTTGCTATTCAGGAACATGTTGCAAGAAAATATCATGGATCACAATGTTGGATAGGAGAGGGCGCTCAAGGTGCTTTGCTTGATGTTGATTGCGGCCTTTATCCCGGTGTGACTTCGTCTAACCCCCTTGATGTTCCCAATCGTCCTGATACGATTGTAGGCGTTCTAAAATTATACACTAGTAGTGTTGGCGCGGGAAGGCCGTTTGTAGCCCAAATGGAACCAGCATTAGAAAAATATGTACGTGATCAATGGAACGAATATGGCACTAAAACCGGCAAGCCCAGAGATGTAGGATGGGCGGATGCAGTGGCGTTACGGTATGCAGCAGAAGTCGGAAACATTGATTCTCTGGTAGGAACGTGTGGCGATAGGTTGGAAATTTTAGCAAAGATTGATCAAAAAGTAAAGCTTGTTGTTGCTTATGACATTGATGGAAAACGATATGATAAATGGGATATCTCCTTCCACAGAAGAGACACACTTTACAAGG
This sequence comes from uncultured Methanosarcinales archaeon, assembly GCA_964373595.1. Lineage (GTDB taxonomy): Archaea > Nanobdellota > Nanobdellia > Woesearchaeales > GW2011-AR9 > JACPIL01. Next base: position 10,640 of record CAYJVI010000006.1, read on the forward strand.
CACGGCCTATTTTTGAAGAATTTGAGCCGTGGAAAAAATTTGTTGATTCTGCAGGAGAAAAATTGACACCAAATGCTCAACGGTATGTTGATAGAATTCAGGAATTAGTCGGTAAAGAATTTGTTCTGATGGGTACAGGACCGGGGTATCGGGATATGCTTGTTTACAAGAATCCTTTTTTTTTATGTGTAGATCTAATATGTAAAAAAGTAATAAATAAAACTAATTAGAAAATTCTAAACAATATCTTCTTCCGCTACAACAATATAATCGCCAGTAGCAATCACCGCGGAAAACGGAATCAAGATGCTTCCTTCCTTGGTTTTTTCCAGCTCCATCCTATCAGTATAGGTGGTAGGATTCTTAAGCAGCAAGTGTATTAACTCTCCAGATCCTACTTCAAAAATCAAATCTCCTATTTCACCAAACTTTTTTCCTGACTTGGAAACGATGGTCTTACCTAGCAGTTCTTTAGAATAACTTTTTCCCTTTTCTTCCATGATCATTCACCCTCAGTTGTTAAAGCATTATGTTACTACGGATTTTTTATCGTAAGGATAGAGGATATATAAAGTTTACGGTGGTTGAGGCGATACTATAAAGATAACTGAGCAAAGGAAATTTGGGATGAAATCATAACCATCGCAAAGTTAATATACCTTTGGTATGCCTTGGTGTCTATGTGGGTTCACAATCTTAACCCGGTTCTGCTGAATGTAGGCCCTTTAGAAATTCGCTGGTATGGCTTAGTGTATGTGCTGGGCTTCTTTCTTACAGTGTGGTGGATGCAGTATGTACAAAATAAAGGGGCTCTTTCGCTTACTAAGGATGAGATTTGGGATTTTGTGTTCTACTTAATGTTGGGCGTTCTGGTAGGATCGCGACTGTTCATGATTTTCTGGAATCCAGAGATTTATCTCTTCAAACCATGGAATCTGATAAAGATATGGGAAGGGGGCATGAGCTTCCACGGCGGCTTTGTAGGGATTGTGACTGCAGCCTGGCTATACTGCAAAAAGAAAAAGCTTCATTTCTTGAAAATTGCTGACATATTAAGCGTTCCCACCATATTTGCCCTTGCTCTGGGAAGAATTGCCAATTTCATTAACGGTGAACTGGTAGGAAGAGTCTGGGAAGGGAAATGGTGTGTGGTATTCCCAGATTACGGTCCAGAATGCCGGCATCCCAACATGATTTATTCCTTCTTTCAGCGCATGGCTGTGTTTGGCTGGCTATTTTTCCTCACTTTCTGGAAAGAATTCAAACCGGGATTTATTTTTTGGAACTTCATGTTCTGGGAAGGGCTGGGAAGAATAGTTGTAGACTTCTTCCGTGAGGATGCATTATACCTTGGCTTTAGTTTAGGCCAGTGGTTTAGCTCAGTGATGGTCGTTGTTGCGACAATAGCCTTCGTCAAATATTATAGAGAAGATTGGAAGAAAGTCTTTAGATAAAACTAAGAAAGAGAATTCTTGATGATAGGTTTTGGAGGATAAAATGAAAAAGCTGTTAGTTGGATTATTGTTGCTGGCAATGGCGGTAGCAATGGTTGTATTTGCCGTCGCTCAGACCACGCCAGAGACATCTGAAAAGGAAACACCGGATGCTGAAACGTCAGCAGTTAATTCTGCGGGTGAACCATCTTCTGGTGTGTACACGGTGGTGGTTGAAAATGGCAGATTCATGCCGGCAGATTTGGAAGTTAACGTCGGAGATACTGTGGAATGGGTTAATTTGGATGATGTCGATCACACTGTAACATTTGAAAGCTGCGCCATTGACCGGGAGCTTCCCGCAGGTTCGACAGTTCGCTATACCTTTACCCGGGCTGGGGGTGTATCGTACTACGGTTCATTACTGCATCCGAAAGCACAGGGAAGCGTAACGGTGAATTAAATTTAGAAAGGTTTATTTTTTCTTCTTCTTTTTCTTCCCTTAATGAAAAAAGAAATTCGTGTTTTAGGCATTGATGATGCGCCGTTTGATTTGAACGATGAAACTGTATTAGTGGTAGCTACATTCTTTCGCGGCGGAGAGTGGATGGACGGGGTGTTAAGCACGAAAGTCGAAGTGGACGGAGACGATGCAACCTTAAAAATTATTGAGATGGTTACCAGAAGCAGATTTAAGGAACAATTGCAGGCGATTTTATTGGACGGCATCGCCTTTGGCGGTTTTAACGTCGTAAATATTGAAAATATTTACAGACATACAGGAGTTCCGGTTATTGTCGTCGTACGCAAAATGCCTGATTTTGAAAAACTAGAAAAAGCCCTGAAGAAGTTAGGTATGGAAAAGAAATATGCCTTGATGGAAAAAGCCGGGAAACCGAAAGAAGTTGCGGTAAAGCAGGGGGCCATTTTCATTCAGGCTGCAGGAATGACTTTTGAGCAAGCTCAGAAGATTTTACATCTCTGCTGCACTCACAGTTATATTCCAGAACCAATTCGGGCGGCTCATCTTATCGGAGCTGGCGTGGTGAAAGGAGAAAGCAAGGGAAGGGCGTAAATTATTGTTTAGGAATTCCAGCCAGCATCTTGTAGGTCAATTGCTCTAGCGGCGCTTTGTCATCGGTTAACAGAGGAGCAGAAGGATCAACTTGATATTCTTTTAAAGCATACGCAATATCAAAGCTCCGTTGAAAGGAGTCAGGGGCATTTTGAATAATACGTCTTCGAACTTCACCAAGAGTCACATCCTCGTTAGTGGCAAATAGAAGAACATTAAAAAAGCCTAAGTTGAGATAAAAAACATGCTCGAAATTGCTGGCCATGGTGTTGCCGACGCTTTTGAATAAAAGATCCCCATGAGTCGCTTTAACCGGATAGAGAACATTAACCGTCACCACTCCTTTTGGTGTTAGTCGGGCTTCTACCTCCTGAAAAAATTCACGAGTAAAAACATAAAAGGGGGCGTAAAAACCGCCCTGATACATGTCTACTTCAATCACGTCATACTGCTTAGATGTTTTCCGAAGAAAAGTACGGCCATCATCAACAAAAATGTTTAAGTTATCTTTTACTTGGTCTAAGCCGAAATATTCTTGCGCCACTTCTACCACATATGGATCTATTTCAACCGCATCAACAGCGATCCCAAAAAGTTTGATCATCTGGTAGGGAGATGTACCGGCGCCCATTCCCAATACCAGCACCGAGGCGGCTTTATTTATTAGAGGGGCTGTATTTAGGTAATAGTAATAATACTGATCGTTTAAGGGATCGTCTCTAATGAATAATGATTGCATATTCTTATCATCATTGAGGCGAAGCTGGTACTGGGAATTCCCCACATCTACAACCTTCACTAAGTTATACACAGATTCTTTGGCGACTATAACGTTTGATTCTGCTTCTGCAGGACGCATTAGAAAAGTAAATAATAATATTCCATTCAGCAGAAAGAGCTTATTCTGCCGACTAAAATAAATTATAACTATGAGCAGCAGGGATGTAACACTCAGGAAAAAAGTAAAGAATGAGCCAACATACGGAATAAGCAAAAAGGTGGGGATGAATGTTCCGAGGATGGATCCTAGCATACCAACAGCAGAAATGTTTCCAGCAGCTCTTCCCACGCTCCCTTTCCGGGCAATAAGTTTTACTAAATAGGGAGAGACCATACTCAGCACTACCATAGGAAAGCCAAATAATACCAGCGATGAAATAATTACTCCAGGAAGAAAAAAACTGGAAAAATACGACAGAATATATTTGTAGGAAATGAGGGCTATAAACATATAGATTACAGCGTAAAAAATCCAGTAAAAAATGGTATTATAATCCCCTTTTTTATCCGCTAGGATTCCACCACAGTATGCGCCTGCGGTTAAGGCGATAAGAACAATGCCAATTAAGGTTCCTGATACGAAAATAGAAAATCCAAAATAAGGAGCAAAAATACGAAAACCGACTATCTCTAAGGCCATAACCACAAAGCCAGCAATGAAAGCAGTTAGTAAGAGAAAGAAAGATTTTTTTTTTATTTCCTCCCTTTTTCGTTGCTTCTTCACAAAATCTATGAAAACGTCTAGGTTAATAAATTTATAGGAATTTTTTTTAACTATAATACCACTTATTCTCCGCTTTCTGTTCCCGATCCTTTACTGAACCAGGATCATTTATTCTCGGCCGATGCGATGCAACGTCCCTCCTCATGGTGATACCCAAACTTTTCAAAAATAAATTCATTCCTTGTTCCATGGGCAAAGGCCCCTGCAGGAATCCTTCTCGCGCAGGAACTCCCGAAAACACGATTAATTTATGAGAGATGTAATCAAGGAACAGCAAATCATGATCGACCACCAAAACTGCGATATCTCGTTCCCAGGCAAGATTCTTGATTATTTTTGAAATTAATAGCCTTTGTTCGATATCGAGGTATGCTGATGGTTCATCCAATAAGAAAAGCTCAGCGTCTTGAGACAAGCAATGGGCAATGGCTACTCTTTGCAATTGTCCGCCGGAAAGTTCAGATAATTTTTGGGTGAATAATTTTTCTAAGTCCAGCGGCTTGATAAGCTGGTGCTGGTATTTGGCTATTGCCGTCTGCAAGAACTCGGAGACTTTCATCTCCGATTCCGTTTCCAGGTACTGCGGCTTATATGCAACTTTCATTTTTGTGCCTAGTTCTCCAGCATCGGGCTGAATAATTCCAGCCAGCATTTTAATGAAAGAAGTTTTTCCAATTCCATTTTCTCCCAGAATGCCGATGATCTCTCCTTTGTAGAGCGTTCCTTCTTGGGCATTAAAGGTAAAATGGCCTAATTTTTTGCCCAATTTTCCCCACGAGGTAAGCTCCACTCTTGAAGAAGATTTAACATCAGGTGTTTTTTCGTATTTAATGGCATGATCCCGGAAGCGGACATTTTCTTCTTTTAAGTATCCATCTAAGAAGGCATTAACTCCTTCCCGCGCAGATTTCACGCCGGAAACAATCCCAAATGCGCCTTCGTTTCCGTACATGATGTTCGCCAAGTCAGCCATATAATCAAAGATGATCAAATCGTGTTCGATGACTATGGTTGCCACTTCAGGAACAGCTAATGACTTGATGAACTGTGAAACCTTGATCCGCTGCTTGATGTCCAGATAGGAAGTAGGTTCGTCAAACAAATAGAGGTTGGCATTCTTCAGCACCGCAGCAGCGATTGCTACCCGCTGCAATTCGCCGCCGGAAATGGTGGAAATCTCATTATCCAAGATTTTAACTAAATCTAATTCTCGTATTACTTCAGCTATTTTTTTGCTTTGATCTACTTTGGCAAGCAACGCTTTGACCGTGCCGGAAAATTGTTTGGGAATTAAATCCACCTGCTGCGGCTTGTAGGATAAGGAAATTTCTTTCTTGCTTAATTTTTCCAGGAATTTTTGTGTTTCCGTCCCTTTGAAATAGTTGATGACTTCTTTAAATTCCGGCGGTTTTTTCCAGTCGCCCAGATTTGGCTGGATGATATTGGACATTATTTTGAGCGCAGTTGATTTTCCAATGCCGTTCTTCCCTAAGATACCGGTGACTTTCCCAAACAGAGGTGTAGGCAGAGAGTAAAGTTCAAATAAATTCTCTCCGTAACGATGAATCGGCGGCTTGTTTAATGTAGTAGGCAAATTAATGATTTCGATTGCTCCAAATGGGCAGCGATTAGGGCAGATCCCGCAGCCGGTGCAGAGCATCTCGTCTATTCTTGCTTTCTTGTCTGGTTCTCCGGGATAGATGCAGTCAGCGCCGGCTCTATTGACGGGGCACAATTTAGCGCAAAGGTAGTTGCCGCACTCCTGAGGGTGGCATTTGTCCCGATGGATGATAGCTATACGCTTTCTGCTGCTCATGGGATTCTCATCTGGAGCTTATTTTATATTCTTTTTGTTTATTTTTAGAAATTAAGAAATTGAATAATAATCATAAAGAATGGTTATTCCCAGCCCAACCACATTTCATCTTTTAGTTCTTGCGTAGTTTTTTTGAATAAAACTAGGTTTTTTAGTTTCTGAAGGCCTTTTTTTATTTCTGCCATAAGTCTTAAAAAGGCCATAACTATAAAATCCTTTCCAATAATTTTATAAAAAGCGACAATTCCGCATAACCATGACCAAATGCAGCATTTGCGGAAACAAGATAGCGGAATTGTTTTTAGAGAAGCTCAAAGGAACTGTGGTGAAAAACCCTGGTTCAAAGAAGCAATATCCGGTCTGTTTTGAATGTCAGAAGAAGTTTCCAGCGAAGGAAGAGTTGTTGAAGAATATTTAGCCAATCACAATCATTCCCCTGTGGCTCAGCGGCAAGTGCCACGCCACTTGCGAGGCGGGTGCGCTTCACTTCGTTCACAAGAAATGTGAATAAATATCACATTTCTGTGCAGAAAACAAGTAGTTTCTTGTTTTCATGCAGCAGCACAATAATTAAAAATAATCAGTTTTAAAGACACGATTATGCCCTTATAGCTCAACGGCAGAGCGACTGCTTCGTATTGCAAAAGAAAAAGCAGTAGGCTGAGGGTTCAAATCCCTCTAAGGGCTTATTATGGTTAAAATATGGGGGGCGGAAAAATGACATCGTTTAGAGAAAAATGGTTAGCAGCAGTTGAAGCAAAGAATTCTGTTTTATGTGCGGGTTTGGATCCTGCTGAATTTGGTATGGAAAGAGGAGAGGAAGGATTACCAAAAGCAACAGGAAAATACGATTGGGCCTTTGACTATGTAAAAGCAGTAGCTCCTTTTTGTGCCGCCGTAAAACCAAATTATCAGTATTGGAAAGGCGAAGAGGAAGATAGAGACATATTTTCACTTAAGGATATAGTTGATCATGCACATGATTTGGGCTTAGTAGTCATAGATGATTCTAAACTAGCAGACATAGGTTCAACCAACGATGCCGGTTTGTATCATGCTAAACAGAAAGGTTTTGATGCCGTTACTCTAGCACCATTTGCCGGAAACATGAAAGAAGCTGCCGAGCAAGCTAGGAAAAGGGATCTCGGCTTAATTTCTATGTGCCTAATGAGCAATCCAGAGTATGAAAAGGAAAGAAAATCTTTAGTGCCAGTACTGTATGTAAAAGGAGAATACTCTCTTTATGATGTTATTAATAATGATGGAGAAACATTTGTAAGAAAATATATCCAGTTGGCTCATGATGCGGCCGAATATGGTGTTGATGGAGTAGTTGTTGGTGCTCCGAGTAATAAAAATAGCATCAAGGAAGAAGAGCTTTCCAAAGTGCGGCAATATGTTGGAGATAAAATGCTAGTTCTTTTACCGGGAGTAGGCGCGCAAGGCGGAGAAGCGAGTGCAATTTGGAAATATTTCAATCCAAACAATGTCATCGTCAATGTCGGAAGAGCAGTAATGTTTCCGAATGGAAGCAATTCCGCTCCAGAAGAGCAGGCAAAAGCAGCCAAGCATTATCAGGAAATGTTAAACTATTTACGAAAAGGTTAATATATCCCCAGTCTTTTTCAACTTATGGTAATGAAAAAGAATATTGACCCTGCTGTACGAAAGCAAATAGAAGATGCATTACAATCAGGAAGAATAGATAGTTTTCTTGTTCTAGGTCTTGACGATATCCTCTCCGAAAATGATGCTTCTTTTTTAGAAAAAAAAATTTCCTTTTTTGCGATTGGAAATCCCACCACTATTCCTCAAGGAATGAATAAGCTTACAGAAGGAACCTATACTGGTCACGGAACTTATAAGTCCTTAGTAGATTATGTACATCTTTGTGACGAAAAGGGCAATCCTTTATTTTCTTATTTTGAAGCAAGTGTAAAACTCAGTCCACACTAACTCCCTTTCTCTCCAGCTTCCGAAAATACTGCTGCGCCTTTGGCAATATCTTTTTCTTCAACACTTCGTCAAAGGGCAGTCCTTCTACTAATTTCTGAACATCTACTTCCGACAATTCAGTAAATCTTCCTTCCAATGGTCTGCCCGCCCTTTGACATCCTTCTTCTAACTCTCGCGCATATCGAGAATTGAAATCTAAAAAAACCATGAAGCGGCTGAAACCATTTGCTCCCGCGCGAAGATACAATTCTACATCCTGCATTCTCTCTTGCACCAAAGCAACTTTAATCTGCACCGTTGGACAGGCAATCCTAATCTTGGCAACCCACCAGGCCATGTACTCTGGATTTGGCGGGGGAACTTCATCGAAGACAGTGCCTTCTTGGGCTTTTAAGAAACATAACTGCACTTTTTCAATGTTATACTTTTTGATTTTTTCAATGACTATTTCCACATCTTCTTTTCGTTCGCCTATACCCAAGATAATAGTAATTAATTTTTGCATCCCTTCTTCCTGCAGATTCTCTAAAAATTTCATCAGGGAGCGCAGCGGCTTGGAAGGGCAGATAAAATTATGCAGTTCTTGCTCAAATGATTCAATGGCCGATCCCATGCCCAGAATATGGGGTTTGAATTTGATGATCTCACTTTTCGCGTACGGACCGAAGTTCATCATGATCTTTTCTTCGGTGATAAAATTTATCTTGCGGATGAGGTCAATTAAATAATCCGTCGATTCAACCCGCAAACCTCCGGTAATGTATCCCACTCTCCATCCCATGGCCTTACAGATAAGAACTTCCGCGAGTATAGATGCCTGGCTGCGAATTGCAGTCGGTTTTTTTCTCGGATCATGTTTTGGTTTCGTTGATAAGAAGCAGTACTTACAGTCAGCAATGCTGCAAGTCCAGTTGATGAAAATGGAGCGTTCAAAATAGGCAGTATCCGGAAAGTGTTCCCGGAATATTTGTCCTGTATTCACTAATAGAGAACTTAACTCTTCCTTGCTCACTATATGGGTGCGATTATTCTCTTTGATTTGGGCTAGAAAGTCCATCTGTATGCTTTTTTAATGGGTTTTAAAAAATTACCTCTTTTTGTGCATATTAAGTGGGGTGTTGGCGGGCCGTCTGACTCGTCTCGCTTTCGCTTTTGTATTTGGTGAAGTATCGTTGGTAACAACAAAAGAGCGAGCAACCTAATCTTTCTGCATCAGCAAAACCTTAGCTCGTCAGACATCTTGGCCAGGCCACACCCCACGTAACTTAATACTTACTTCTTTTTGTGGAACTAGGAAAAGAAAGATTATTAAAGGGAAAGGTTGGGTAATACTTTTTATGGTGGATAAGTTTAAAATTGCCCAAGCTTTGGAAAAAGAGCAGGAACAAGAGGAGCAAAAGACCATTCATCAGCTTGCCGAAAGCGACTTGCAGTCTATCGGTCCCGGCAAGGAAGACGGGAAAAACATTCTCATCATGATTGGTGTTCTAGTGGGCATTTTTGTGCTGACTCTGGGCGGATTCAAGCTTTATAACCAGTTTACCGCTGCGGGCGTGGTTGTTCTTGATGATTTGCATACCCAAAATCTAGAGGGGGAACTTGACCAGGATCAAGGCTATGTGTATAATGGTTTCAGCGTCGTAAAAGCCGATGGTTTGTGGTGGACGGAAGTGGAAATAGAAAACAGATTGATTAAAATCCCGCTCCATTTCGGACCTAAAGAAGTAGAGCAGGTTCCCGTCCTTGGCAATCTTGATTCCGGCCGATTTAACAGCGGGAATAAAATATATATGGCTATCGATCCAAATGTCAATTACAACAAATATTATACTCTTGCTCTGATGGAGCTTAACAATAACATTCTTCAAGGGGTAAACAAAAACATTGAAGCTGCCTGCACTGAAGACCATCCTGTGTGCGAGAACAGAACGGTGATTAACTGCAACACTGCTCAAGGAATGCCGGTGGTTGAACTTTCTGTGAGTGAGAACTCCGAAGTGGAGTTACTGGATACCTGCATCAAAGTCAGCGGCGATGGATACGATTTAGTGAAAGCTGCAGATCGCCTTCTTTACCGCTGGTATGGAGTTATGAGTTAAATTTATATAGATTTTAAACATTTTTATTGTCATGAAGAGGTGGATAATTTTTTGCCTGGTATTTTCAAGTATCATTTCTGGAGTGGCGCTGCCACCATCCCAGCCGCCATCACCGGGAGGATTTGATGAGCAACCAGCAGCTCCAGAGCCAAGCATAGAACTGCAAACAGAGAGTCAGGATGTTGTTCAGGTCCTTTCACCAGATGTGGAAGAAAATAGTAAAGATCTTGAAAAAAGAGTTTCTTCCTTGGAGGAAAAGGTACATGATTTGGAGATAGATTCTGGAATATTTTCTATTCCTTTCATTATTTTGTTGAGCATAAATATTACTTTAGTTGTAATGATGGCCTATTTCTTTTTTCTGCATAAACCGGGCCAATTTCAACCGCCGCAACA